>JAJYFX010000157.1 GCA_021785315.1 Actinomycetes bacterium
GACAGACGCTGACTAGTGTCGCGCGGTCAGATGCCGAACCATATTGTCGGGACCGTGGTCCTTTCTTTGTGAAATTTGGCAATTTTTTGACCAAGTTTTAGACCCAGCTTCTCCAAGTTGGCCTATGCTTTGGGGCGTTATGTGGAAATATATCCCTGAAGCCTTCAGCGACGAGGAGAGGGAAGTTCTTTCGAGATACTTCACCAACTCCGATAAGCAGGTATTCGCGCTCGTCAATCTGCCTGAGGTGGTAAAGGGAGCCTTGTTTGCCCGCTACAGTCGGTCTTCGAAGTCTCTGC
This sequence comes from Actinomycetes bacterium, assembly GCA_021785315.1. The sequence goes on from JAJYFX010000157.1 coordinate 300, forward strand.
GCCGGCTCTTCCTCGATGAGTTTTACGAAGTTTCTGGTGCTGCTTACGGGACGGAGTCCGGCCCTGGAATTACCAGAGCGGAGTCTCTCTATGAGAGGATGCTGGCCGACTATGGGGACGATTCGGTAGCGCAGCTCGGTGGCGTGCATCTTGCTTGCGAGCAGGCCTCAAATATTCTCACAAAGGTCTTGGAGCGCGGGCGCCTAATGGCATATTTGGAGCAGTCGACCCGCTATGTGCAGTATGACAAGGCGTTGTCGGACGGAAACTATCGGTACTTCGTGCCGCGCGAAGTCGACGAGGGAGGCTTCGGCGAGCAGTACCGAAGCCAAATGGACGGCCTCTTTGGAGCTTACAAGGCAGTTTTCGAGTCAGTCCAAACGCGCCTCTTTGAATCGACAGCAAAGGACCCAGCAGATTCGGATTTCATCTTTAGCTCCTCGGTTAGGGCGGTTGCACTAGATGCCGCCAGAGGAATTTTGCCTGCTTCGGTACTCTCAAACGTTGGTATCTTTGCCTCCGCGCAAGCATACGAGGGACTAGTACTTAGGATGAGAGCTTCAAATCTATCGGAAGTGCGCGAATATGCGGAGCTGATAAAAGGCGAGCTCGATAAAGTTATTCCAGCTTTCCTGACGAGGTTGGACAGGCCTGACCGAGGGGGGGTTTGGGTTGACTACCTTGCATCACGCAACCAGGCTGGGGCTGAGGTGCCATTTCCAATTTCAACGCCGCCAGTTTCCGATGAGTTCCCTGATGTCAGCGTGAAGTTAGCCAGGTTCGATCCGGAAGGCGAGAAGCGTGTAGCCGCCTCGATTATTTTTGCTCAGTCGCAGCAGACCATGGCCGCAGCAATTGACGCCGCGGATCTGCTCACAGAGGCTGAACTGGCGGCAATTATCGGACAATATGTCGGAGACAGGCAAAACAGACGTCATAAGCCCGGAAGGGCATTTGAGGAGACGAGCTATCTTTTTGAGATCGAGTGCGACTATGGGGCATTCAGGGATCTTCAGCGCCATCGCATGCTGAGCATTGAATGGCAGGTGCTCGATACCTCGCTAGGATATGTTCTTCCTAGACTCGTTGATGATTTTGGGCTCAAGGAGAAATACGTGGAAGCTATGGAGAGTTCAAAAGCTTTTCACAAAGTGCTGCTTAACGCCTTAGGGCCCGCAATAAGCGCTTACGCAGTGCCAATGGCATATCGGATCAGGTTCGCTATTGATATGAATGCCAGGGAGGCGCTTCATCTGATTGAGCTTCGTTCGTCTCCTCAGGGACATAGTTCTTATAGAAAGGTTGCGCAAGAAATGTATGGCTGCATCAAAGATGCAGCGGGACATAGGAGTATTGCTGCTGCCATGAAATTCGTTGACCTGGATGATTATCATCTCGGACGCCTTTCGTCGCTGCGTCAAGAAGAGAGCAAAAAGTACATGAGAAATTCCTAGGTGATTTTGCTAAATTTTTTTACCGATTGGAAATACTTTCTGATCTTTATTGTTTTATAAGTCAACTTGGCTAGAAGTGCAGAGAGTGACGCTTTAGGCGGGTACAATTCGGCGCCAAAGTATTTATTTTAGGATTGGTATGGCTGATAATCTGGAAGACAATTTTACAGAAGAAGAGGAGTCGCTTGACGAGGACATGGTCTTCGGCGAAGACGAACCGTATGAGGATGGCGACGAGGATGACTCTGAAGAGGTAGGGCTTGAGTTCGAGGAGTTCCCGGGCGAAGAGTTCGTGGAGGATCTTGAGACGGACTTCGACGATGACGATGACATTTTGGTCGATGACATCGGCGAGCACGATGACATCGATGAGATTCTCGAGAATGGCCCGGTGATCGAGCCCAAGCCCATCAGTCCTAAGGTGATTGCAGCACGAAGCGATGACGAGGACGAAGACGAGGACGAAGACGAGGACGAGGACGACGTTGAGGCAAGCCTCGATGATATATTGAAGGAGCGCCTCGTTGTTTTGGATGACGAGGACGAAGACGAAGACGAAGATCTCGACGACTCTGACTATCGCACAGATATCGCGCTTAGGGTACTGCCTAAGCAGCCCGACGAGTTCGTATGTCAGAGCTGCTTTCTGGTAAAGAATCGGAGTCAGATCGCTGACAAAGAAAAGATGTTTTGCAGAGATTGCGTTTGACGCTCTGCTGTTCCCTCAAAGTTGCTTGCTTAGGAGACCCGTGACAAAGCCGACGTTTGCAGAAATCATTGAAACTGGTTTGTTCACCTTTGCGGGAGTGGTGGTTGAACTTCAGGAGTCTTTGCCGAAGTTTGTCGCCAAAGGCAAATCTACTTTAGAGCCAAAGCTTGGAGTGGCAAAGTTCATGGGCCAGTTTGCCATCACGCATTTTGAGAATGAGCTTCATAAGAAGACTGATTCGACCTTAGACCAAGTTTTGGATTTAGTTTCAAATCTTTTTGGTTTTTCTAAGGATCAGAATGATCCTGCTCAGTCCGAATCCGTAAATATCTCGGCGAATCACGGATTTACGCCGCCTCCAACTGCTGCTTCTGGAACCAGGACCGCGCCCAAGGGTAAGGCGAGCGATGCCGATTACCTGCCTATCAGCGGCTATAGAACCTTGTCAGCCCAGCAAATAATTGCCCGGATTGACTCGCTGAACCAATCAGAGCTTGACGCGATTGCGGAGTACGAATCAAGGCATCGCAATAGGGCGAGCATCTTGCGCAGCGTGGATGCAAAACGAGACAAGCATTGAGTGAGCGGGAACCGGTATTGGAGCTTGGAACGTTTGCACTGGGCAAACTGGAAGAGCTCGAAGAGTTCCTCGCCGAGATCAGTGGCGAGCTTGCGCTTCGCCGCGGCGGAATCCAGCTACTCGGTGAGCTGGGGCGTCCAGATGAGCTGGCTCGCAAGATTGCGGTTTCAAGTGATGATGCGCTTGCTCTCACCGTAACTTTGAACAGTACGCTGAGCGGTTTAATCTGGGCCAAGATCATTCTGAACGAGTTTGGCGACCGTGTCTGCAGCGTGCCCGTATTCGCGGTGCTGAAAGACGCGAGGAGACATGGTGTTGGAAGGGAGCTTTTCAGCTTACTTGAAGACTGGGTGGCAACTAAGGACGTTACAGCTATTGAATTTACAACCCTCCCAGGCGATAGACATACCAAGAATTTCTGCGAGTCCAATGGTTTGATAGCTCGTTCTCTAAAGATGCACAAGGCAATCAAAGGCCATTGATAGCCATTTTGAGAAAGCGCCAGACACTCGCGGCTAACTTGTTTCTCTCATGCTGTGCAGGTGGTTGGAGGACTGCATGTCATTGGAAGCAGAAACCTATCGCCACGATCCGGCAAAGCCAGAAGTGACGCATGGGCCATATTAGCCGCAGCGAATTCTATTGGAATGGCGATGTGGCAAGTGGGTTGCAGATTGGGCACGATTGCTCAAGGTGATCATTGGTCACGACATTTTGACGAGGTGAGACGGCATATTCCTGCAAGTTCTCTTTTGCGGTCCAGATGCGCAGTCCTGTCCTCCGCGTGTCGAGATGTTTTGAGCCAGCCCAATGGGAGGTTCGATGTCGCGACCAAGAGGAGAAGATGCCTTAGGTAGTCATCCGCGGCCGACCCGGTTCCGAGAGCCAAGTCGCCCCAAGTCGTTATTTACGGCCGCGGTTCTTGGATTCCTTACTCCGCTGCGTCGGGTTGAGTGATTTCCGCCGGTTCCTCAGCTGCTGCTGTGGTCTCTAGAGAATTCTGGATCGATTCCTCGGGAGCGGTGTGCGTATCATCGGCAGCACTGTTGGTGCTCGCTTCGGCATCGAGTTTGCTCGGCTGTGCGGGAATAATCTTCTTGCGCGGCCGTGGCGGCGGCGGAATCGCAATTCCCAAGAGTTGGGCAAGCGCTGGTATTCTGCCGGAGTTCTCTTTTGCCTGTTCGATGAGTTCTACGGGCGCGTTGGCTGGAAGTCCTTTTGGCTGCACCTGTCTTCTGATTGGAGATTGAGACAGGGCATCAAGGAGTGCACTCCAACGATCAGCCGGAGTTTCGGGACTCAACATCTCGTTGGCTGCGTTTGTGAGCTCCTCTAGAAGGTCCGCCGGCAGCTTTGCAATGGGCTCCGGTGGTCTTGAGGAGAGTCGTGCTGCCCGTATTATACGCTTGGCGTTAAGATTCTCACGGATTTCGCCGAGCCAGTCAGCGTGCAGCTTTGCCGCGCGCTGTTCGGTCAGGCCCTTGAGCGTTTCCAGCATTTCCCGGGTCGAATCGTCGTGACGAATCAAATCGGCAGCGCTGATTACCGAGCGGAGGTCCCGAAGTGATGCATCGTTGGCTATTTCAATTGCGACTTCGGCCCTGTCTTTCCATGTGGCCAGCTTTAACATTGGCAGCATTGGCTCCGCAATAGTTAGAACAAGCGTTTCAGGAATGGTTGGTTTCCCTTCGGCGATTGCCTTTTCATTTTGCGTTGCCAGGGCTTGGCGTACTGCTGGGAGCCCACCTTTGAGCAATTGCTCGGCAATGGGTAGGTGTTCGGGAGCTAGACCTTCCAAAGTTTTGGCCCTGTGCGTATTGCGAGGTATCAGTTTCTTGAACCTCGCCGGGGGAGCTTTAGGTGTCTGGGTCGGCTGGCTGTGGCGCTCCGGCCGCCTTTGGGCGGGTTTCTTCTCTTGGCCTTCAGCAAAGCCGGTGCGTCGCGACTCAGGTCTCTTCGAGTCGGTCCGACTTTCTGCATGCCTGCTTGGCCGGTCGGGCCGAGTTTCGCCGTCAGTGCTTTCGGGACGCCGGCTTCTGGGTTTTACGGGCGACTTTCGCTCGCTGCTCGGACGATTTCGATCCCGGTTTGAAACTGTCCTGGTCAGATAAGAAACAGGCTCTTTGCTCGACAGCTCAATCAAGTTTGATTGCGACTGCTTGGTCTTTGGCGCGTAAACAGATTCGACGGTTATCCCATCGATCTCGATCACGACTTCTGCGCGAACGACATCTCCGATCTTCGCACCTTCGTAAAGTATTGAACCGTCTAGAGTTCCTCTGGGTTCCTTGGCCCCAGCAGCTCTCCAAGTCCAGAATCCATCTGGTTTTTGACTTGTCAATTCAACTTCTATCCGCGAAGACATCTACTCTCCATGCCGTAATAGGGATGTTCTCATCTTGGTAACTCAGCCGACGTTGTGGCGATTGCGCTCAAGAGGGAAGCACCGACCATTTCAATGATCGCTAATCCTAGTTTT
>JAJYFX010000158.1 GCA_021785315.1 Actinomycetes bacterium
CGATTTTGACATCAAGATTTGCGCTCTTGAAATATCCCAGCTTGTCAGCAACATTCGCGCTAGCGAAAGGCTCAGTATTGATCGCCTTCGCCAAGGTAATCGACACCGGTGCTGCCAATGACGTAGTAGTCTTGGCCGTTGCAGAGGTTGAACTCGTTGAACTCGAAGATGTAGACGAACCACACGCGGCTAGCACGGTGGCAACTGCTAAACCCAGAACGACCAACTTGGACCGTCCTCCCACAAGCGGATTCAATACCGCCTCACTACCGAATTTCATTAATCCCCCACTTCAGAACGCTTTCCATTTCGGAAAGGTCCAACGTAAAATCCGATTAGCAAAATCCTAGAGCCTGCTGACGAATCATCTGTCCATAAAAACAAAGGGACAGATAAAATCTGAGCCATTGCTTACCGCAACGAACCATAAAACCTTGACGGTCAATGACATCTATTACGCTTCGAACACAAATGGGGATCCGGCGCAAGACGAATTAGTTCAACTGTTCCCCTGCAAGCTCGAGCCATCCAGCTGCTGAGCCTAACTGCAGACGGAATGTAGTATGAACCTCGATTTCAGGAGAAAAAGAGCGTTTAGAGCTGCCACGACTACAACAGCTGTATCTTCAAAAAATACCTTCGAACTGACGGTACCATGGGTAGACCCTAGAACTATTGAGAGAATGTTGAATAAGTGACAAATCACCCAGCCACATTTTTGCCCCCGTAGGGTTCTGGGTAGGCTTGGAGGAGCTTTGCCGGCCTTGAAAAACAAGTCCTGCAGATGTGTGTAGTGCACCATGAGTTTGAGCTCACCGGAGCAAGAATAATCTGTGACCCAGCACTGCCACAGGGCCTGAAGCCTGCACGCACTTGTCTACCAGCTGGAAGGCCAGAGCTACCGGGGCATCTCGATGCAGAATTTCAAGGATCCGTAGAATCTTCGGTCTCAAGTTACATCTGAGCTGCTGCTAAACTGCCTCGAATGTGTCCCGCTTCCCGGACAAAGGAAGAGATGTGGCAGGGTTTTATCTCAATCCTCAGGCGTTACAGCCGTACAATACCCCGTGGATAGGACTTTCGTCCAGCTAAACGAGGCCTAACCAATGCTGTCGCTTCGTGTAGCCGAATCGCATCGTGCTACATTCCGTAACGATCCGGTTGCTTGTGTAGTAGGGCTAATCCGCTCAATATCCGAAAATTGGGAAGGGTAAAGGCGAAGCCAGGATACCATTTCCCATCTTTCAAAGGCGAGGGAAATCTGGTTGTGATGCTGATTAATCTGGGGTAGTGGCGGGTCCCCAGTAACTGGTCCAAGGTCCATGTGAGTGATGCCTCGGTGATTGGTGATTATGTTAGCAGATGCTAGGCAGCTTGCCTTTGGCGTTCTCCTTTCCAGTGATGCAGCTTCGATGATCTCGTGAGTATTGTCCTTTGTTGGTCCATCGGCAGAGCGAGGAATGACTTTGGCGATAGGTATCCCAGTGAAGAATGAGGGCGACGGTGGTTGTATTCATGCCGCCACCTGTCAAGAAGCATCTGGGCTTCTGCAATACTTTCGAAGAGTTCGCCGTTCAGCAGCTCATCTCGTAGCCTTGCGTTAAACGATTCCACCCGTCCGTTCAACCATGGAGACCCCGGCGCGATGAAATACAAGGTGGTGCCTACTTCACGTGCCCAGCTGGCCACAACTTCAGCTATGAACTCCGGTCCGTTGTCGCATCTTATGAAATGCGGCTTGCCTCTTTCTGCCAGCAGACCATCAAGTACCGCCACCACCTCGGCTGCATTGATTGACCGCTTTGCCATTGATGCCAGAGCTTCCCTTGAGTATTCGTCGATGATGTTCAAGATCTTTACCACCCTGGTATCCTTTGTCTGGTCAAACTGGAAATCCAACGCCCAGATGACGTTTTCTCTTGTTGGCTGATGTACCCCCATCCCTGACGCAGCTCCTCTATAGGGCTTCTTTCTCTTTCGATACGGCACCTTGAGCCCAGAAGCTCGCCATAGCCGCTGCACGCGCTTTTTGTTCACCATCCATCCATCGTCTCTCGCCAAGGCGTAGGCACGTTTGTACCCCCAGCGTGGATGGGCTATGGAGAACTCTTTCAACCAGTTGGTGAGGGCTTCGTCCTCAGATGGGATTTCCGGCGGTATCAGCCGCTGAGTGGAGCGATGCTGGCCTACAGTGCGGCATGCCCTTCTTTGTGATACCCCAAATCGGCTGAGCAAAACATTCACAGCTCTGCGCCTCCGATCCGGGGTTAGTAGTTTCCCTCAGCCAGCTCCTTGAGCATTGAATTATCCAGGGTGAGATCTGCAACTATGTTCTTCAGTCTCTTATTCTCGGTCTCGAGCTCTTTGAGACGCTTGGCGTCTTGGCCCTTCATTCCGCCATACTGGTTCTTCCAGCGGTACCAGGTGGTCTCAGTGATTCCGAAGCTGCGTGCAACTTCAGCCACGGTTGCCCCTTCATTTAGGAGCTTGTCTCCCTCGGAGAGCTTTCTGATTACCTGCTCCGGTGAGTGTCTTTTCGACTTCATGGGTATTGACCTCCATTTACATTATGGAGGCAAAACTCACATAGGAGGTGGATCAATTTTTTGGGAGCCGGTCAGTAGTCCGACGGCAAATCACTTCGGGTACTGCGGACTTGTTGTCTATTGGTGCCGTTGCGAAATGAAGTTAGTCGCGCCACCGTATGCTACGGCGTTGATGGCGCTTGTTTGCGGGCGGATGAATCTGGCCCTGATCCTGAGTCTCTTCTTCATTGACAAACACATTGTCTTTTCCTTCGAGGGCACGATCGGGCCCTTCGAAGAAGTCAACCTGCAGTTGTTCTGCCAGGGATTCATCGTGTTGCAAACCATCGTCAAGTGTAGCTCGGTTGGTTTCGATGGCAGGCTGTCCAAGGGCCTGGTCCGCCGCTACCCCGTACGTATTAGAGGCATGTGTGTGTCTACTTTCAGAGTAAATCTGCTCTGAATTGGTGGTCCCAGGAGCCTTCCTGGTGGCATCCATGAAACTACGTGCCATGTCTTCAGCATCCGGGAAACCGCTCGGCGGTGGGGTAATCGGCGAGAGAAGCAGGGGTGCCAACTTGCTATTTTGAATTAGCGCAATCAGATCCTCGTCTTGAGTAGCAGCCACAAGATTCTCAATTGCATCGACAGAACCTTTTAGTAGCTCGACTACAGCTTCATCATTAATGGGTCCAGTCATGAGCCATTCAGCCATCTGACGAAGCCTGGTGCTTTGTACCACTAGGGCCCGCAACTCCTCATTAAGCCCTTGTTGCAATGCGGAAGGCTGAGTATCCGGCGGATTATTGCCGCCGGAGTCTATCTGCGGAATGAGCTGTTTTAGGTCGAGCTCAGGCCTCTGTGCCGATTTGGAAAACTCGAGTCCCGGGAAGGCAATCTTCTCGGACGAGATTGTCTGGTTAGCCTTGACGGCGTCGTGGACATGCCCGACCATCTCGAGGACGTTCCGCATTGTGGCTGCAGTGGAATGGGCATGGTGGCGTCGATCTTCCAAGAACCCGAGAATGTAGTAGATCAGCAGTATGATTGCGGTGGCTACAAGGAAGATAATTCCTTGTTTGGAAGTGAAGAAAAGTATGGGGAAACCGACTAGAGGGATAGATCCAACGACTCGGCCAGATATTGCGGATGAAGTGACAGAGAACGGGTCGTTTGCAGGATTTCCATCGCCTTTTGTCAAGAAGAGTTCGGTCCCATTGCTTCGGGATATTTTGACAATTCTGCGGACGATCTCGCTTGGAAGTCCATATTTGGCCTGTTCAGAACTAGTGAGCTTTACTGCGATTATCTCCCCCAGGCGCAGCGTTCGCGTATCGGCACCTCGAATTATTGCGAGGTCGCCTTGTTTGATTACTGGATTCATCGATTGGTTTGCTATCGCGAGGGCAGGAGGGTTGACCTTCAGGACAAGTGCACCGATGAAATATCCGGCAACGCAAATAAGTGTGATTGCGGGAAGCACTAACCAGATAAAGTCCAGTAGTCGGCTAGGTAGCCGAAGGCGTTTATTCCTGTCATGTCTCTGCTCCATTTCAGTCATACCACACTAAAGTGCACGGCATTCGGCTATCGGGCTTTGGCCGAAGGTGACTTAAACAGGCAGGAACCCAGCAGCAAAAGTGGTCCGTTGGTACCGAATTATTGAAGAGAGTTTTGTCTGACAGAAATACTGATTTGTCGGTTATCTTATGACCACCTTGAAGCGCGTCGGCTCAGCGAGTTCCCGACGTCGGTAAAAGAAGTAACGGCCGCTGATTATACAGATCAGTAGCCATCCGAAAAACCAGATAAACGTATAGAGGCTGCCGTTCGTTAGGTTCCCAATGTCATTTGCTGCAGTAGTTACGTTAAAGCTCAGACTTGTTGCAATGGCATTGCTGCCGATAGTCGGTGATATGAGACTGCCTCCAGAGCCGCTTCCGCCGCCTGAAAGGATACCACCTGGGCCAGAACCTGAGCCACCCGAGGAATTAACAATTGCATTGGGTCCGGCGCCATTAGAGCTGCCACCCGGAGGAACCAACCCAAGCGAGTTTTCAGGTGTCACCGGATTGGAGAACTGGGAATCTGGGCCAGTTCCAGCAGCATTTATCGCAGCCACCTTGAATGTGTACGCAGTACCGTTCGTTAGACCCACGATTGTGTCTGCGGTCGACGGAGTGTCAAAAATTTGTGGAGTCTGCGGAGCATTTCCAACATATGGGGTGATCATGTATGCGGTTATGGGCGATCCGCCATCACTGGCTGGTGTATTCCACACTACTGTAGCACTTGAATTCCCGGGTGACGCTACAACGCTCGTCGGAGCTCCCGGAACTGTCGATGGTATGACTGGGTTGGATGGAAGTGATTCAAGGCCGACTCCCGCACCATTGATAGCCGCTACTTTGAAAGTGTAAGTGACTCCATTTGTAAGACCGGTGATGGTTTCAGCTGTGCTTGACGAATTGAATGTCTGTGGCGCCTGCGCCAAGTTGCCGATGAACGGCACAACTTCATATCCGGTGATAGAACTTCCGCCATTGTTCGAAGGCGCAGACCAGGATACCGACGCGCTTTGGTTACCAGGCGAGGCAGTCACATTTGTCGGTGCCAGATCGCTAGCAGGCGTACCTGCAGGCGCTGAAGGAGCCACACAGTTCATTGTTATGGTGACGTTGGATAGCGATGGAGGGACCTGAAGAGCCAGGGGGGTAGAGGTACAACCCGTCAGACTTGTCGTTATCTCGTAGCTACCCGCAATGACATCCCATCCGAAGACACCGGATGAGTCCGTCACTTGTGGATTGGTTCGGTTTGCTGGCGACATGACCGCACTGCCGTTGGGTACGGCCGTGTAGCTTCCCTGTACGCCATTCGGAGAGGTGAGAAGTGTGACAGTTACTCCTGCAAGGGGCACTCCACTTTGGTTGACCCCAATTCCTGAGGGATCGATATAGACTGTGAA
>JAJYFX010000159.1 GCA_021785315.1 Actinomycetes bacterium
TGGGTTGCTCCATAGTGTTTCAAGCAGCCCCCTCGACCATCTTCTGCGCTGGCGTCTTAGGACCGCGACGGATTCCGGTACTTCGGTCCAACAGACCGGCTCGGATACAAAAACTATTCGGTAAGGTGTCTTGTTTTTTCGCATGTATTTGTGAAGTCTGGCCACTAGATCTGCATCTTCTCCGATGGAACCCTGGTTGTAACCCCCGATATCTATGATTACGTCTTTGCGAAAGACTCCAAAAGCTCCTGATATTATCAGCAAAGCTCCCAACTTGGACCATCCGGTTCTGCCGAGCAAAAATGCGCGCAAATACTCGACCACCTGCATGCGAGCCAGCCAATTGTTTGGCATTCCGACCTCGGTTATTCGTCCCCTATACGCAGCGCATCCATTTGAGGGCCGTATTGCTCCCCCAGTTGCTACAACCCGTTGGGGATCGTCGACAAATGGCATCGTTACTTTAATCAGTGCATCTTCGTCGAGAACGGCGTCTGCGTCGACAATGCATAGGAGCGGATATTTGGCGATGTTGATTGCCGCGTTCAGCGCATCTGTCTTTTGGCCGATGGACTGCTTTCGTATAACCGTTACATCGTCAAGTCCCTTGGCGATATGGACTGAGTCAATGTGGCCAATGGTGGGTACCAGTTCCGGCACTAGCATTGGTATTTCTACGAGGTCGAATGCATCGCGGAGCCTTTCGAAGGTCAGGTCGGTAGACCCGTCGTCCACGATAACCAATTCCAGCTGGGGATAGTCAAGTGACAGTACTGCCCTAGCGCTTTCAACTATTCCCGTTTCCTCGTTGTGGGCAGGAATTAGAACAGACACCGGAAGGGTTACTGGGCTCTTGAGGGCGTCCTGAAATCCGGAAAAGGGCTTTCTGCGGAAGTAGTCGCCCAGGTTGATTGCAGCGACTGTAATCAGAATTAGATAAATGGAATTGAGGGCTAGGAAATAACCCAAACCGATCCAGTTAAGTCCTGTGAAAATCTCGGAAAGCGTTGACATAAAAGTTGCCTGGATCACCTTCAGCTCTCGGATGGATTTCTAGCTTTACCAACCATTCTTGCTGCCGCGCGGGCGAGAACCTCTTTGGCATAGGGTGCGCCTGGCGAGCCTGAGCTTGCGATTTGGTCCAAACACTCAATTCCCACCGGCCCCATTTGGGAAACCGCCTTTGCCGCAGCAAGGGAAATTTGATAGTCGTCCTCTCCGATGAGTTTGCAGATCAGCATTGCCACTTCTCTCCCTCCAATCGCGGCAAGCGCTCCGCAGCTCACAGTTCGGAGGCCTACAGGATTGTCGCTCTCGATGCATCTTGTCAATGATGCAATTGCACTTGGGCTCCCAATTCTGCCCAATGCTCTGGCGCATCGTATTCTGACGTCAAGAGACGGATCGTTTGCAAGCAGTTCACTCAATGTGGCTGTGAACTTGATTGCGCCCATCAATCCCAGGAATTCCGCTGCCACCTCTCTTTGCCGCTCCCCTGCTGCCTGCAATCCGTCTCCGACAAGATCCTGAGCTGAAGAACCGATTCGCATCAGGGCTACCAAGACCGTACTAAAGGGCAGTGACCGCCGTCTGTTATCCAACCCGGATAGTAACGAGGGAACAGATTTAGCATCTCCCAGTTGGCCAAGGCTTCTTGCGGCTGTGATCCTTACGTCTCTTTTGCGGTCGCGTAGCATTGCTTCAAGGGGCTTTCTAGCCTGCGGCGAGCCAACATGGCCAAGAAATGTGGCGGCTCTGCAGCGGCCGAGGTAACCACTTCTAGTCGTTCGCCTGATAGCCTGCTCTACTGTTCCCCGGGACTCCAGAAATGAAACCAGAATATCCTTTGCGCTACCCTTCACCTTGGAAAGCATTGCCTCTGAAAGCTCTCCGAGCTCGGTCGATCTGGATGTTTTTAGCTGACGCAGTTCGCTGGGGTCTAAATCCTCGCTTACGAATTTTACGAAGAGCTGTCGGAGCTGGGCTCGATTAGCAAGAGACCGTATCTCGTTGTGCGTCCTTACCAACCGGATAATGCCAGTCGCGATGAGCATGAGCACAATCAGCGTGGACAACAGCAGAACACTTGCTATTAGAGCGAAGCGCATGGACTCTAGGCGTCTCTTGCAAGGACAGCTTGGACTCTGCTTAGAAGTTCCCGAGGACTGAATGGCTTTGTCATATAGTCTGTGGCTCCTGCGGCAAATCCGCGCTCGGTGTCCTGCTCCATTGACTTGGCCGTAAGCAGAATTATTGGCACCTTGCTTAGATCGGGGTCCTTCCTGGCTTCCAGGGTCACATCTATTCCAGAGTGAAATGGCATCATCACGTCAAGTATCATCAGGTCGGGGTGGACTTCTCTAGCCATTTCTAGCGCTGCTTTGCCGTCCGCAACGGCAGTCACGTCGTATCCGGACTGGGTCAGCTTGTAATTAACCAGCTCGACAATATCCTGGTCGTCGTCAGCTATTAGTATCTTCGTCATACATGGTCCTCTGTTGTCCTGAAAAAGATATTCCAGAGTTATAGCGCACTGAAGCTCCGTATGTTGGGATGTCCGAAACCTTAATGCCTTTCATCTTCAATCCAATCACATTATGTTACAAGCGGCATAATCACCCCTGCCATCAGGGATCAGGTTTCAATCTCGATTGCGCTGCCGTCGGAACCGCGAAGTTCCGGTTCGTCTTGTGCCAAAGGCAGTCGAATCTTGAAAGCCGTGCCTTTCCCTACTTCAGAGGTCACACTTATTGTTCCGCCATGCTGTTCAACTACAGCCTTGATGATGATCAAACCAAGGCCGGTACCCTGCACTGCATTTTCACGCGCGAGGGAGGTTCTGTAGAACTTCGTAAACAGGTTTTGAATTTCGTTCTCTGGAATTCCCACACCGCTGTCTGCGACGGTAAGCACCAACGAGTCTCCCTCCGTATCCGCAGTTAGGGAGATTGTGCCGTCTATTGGAGTGAATTTCATGGCGTTTGAAAGAAGATTCAAAAGCACCCGCTCTATCAAGTTAACATCCAAGCTGATATCCGGAAGCCTGCTTAGGGTGTTGATTTTGAAATCGATATTTTTAGCCTTCATTTGAGGCATTACAGTCTCTGCGGTCCGCATCAGAATAGGAGTTATGTGGGTGCGAGATTTAGTCAGCTGAAGATTCCCCGACTCGATTCTCGATGTCGTGAGGATATTGTCGATCAAATCCAACAGGCGCTTGGCATTTCTGTCAATTGCATCAAGCATGCGTGAATAAATATGTGCAATCTTACCTTCATCCAGGTCGTCCTGTAATAATTCAAGATATCCTACGATGCTCGTGAGCGGAGTGCGAAGTTCATGGGAAACCGATGCTAGGAAGAATTCTTTGGACTCGTCGAGTTGCTTCATTGCAATTAAGCTCGCTCGCTCTTGCTCGTAAAGCCTCACGGCGATCAGCGTTGCGGCCAACCCGCTTGCCATGGTTTTTGCGACCTGAATGTCCCTCTCGGACCATACTCGGGATTTGCCGTCCATGGCAGCTACAAGAACGGCTTCAGGACCTTGACTTCCAAGGACGGGAGCGGCGAGAAATGCGCCTAGGCCGGTGCGCAACACATTGGACCGGGTCTGATCTGACAGGCGATCGTCATTTGCAACGTCGTTGACGGCGATCACTAACCCTTTTTGAAGACTGTCGCGAATGGCTCCTGGCTGCAAGAATACGGCTGTTCGTTCTCTGCCGAGCGTCGAACTGCCGATCCTTTCGTTGGATGAAATCCCAGTAGTAGAGTACCATTCGCATATAACTTGTCCAGGCAAACCTTTTTCAATTGCCCGAACCACGGTGCGGTCAGCTTTCAGTGCCGGACCCATGCCGCTCACCGTCTGTTGAAATGCCGAGGCGACATCAAGATTGCTGTGAAGCGCGTTCGCAAGTTCCTCGCGCAGGGAGCGTTCGAGTTCGAGTCCCTCGCGGAGCTCCTTTTCCTTTGCATACTGACCGGCTAGCTGGGAGATTAGAGACTCTTTCTCCTTTGCCATGCTGTTGATTGAAGCTGCTAGAATATTTTCTTCAGCAAGGTCACCGATTGGCGCTCTCACGTTGGTTTCACCTGCCTCGAGCTTGGAAAGCGTTTCGGTTAGCCGCGTAAGCAGAGATTCCATTTTCAGCCTGGTTGAGTTTGCGCGGCGAAGCCCAAGTGCAAGTCCACCCAAGAAGATCAAAAGCGATGCAGATATTGTGAGAACTGCTATCGTGTGCAATCGGTTCTGGTCTTGTGTGAGTTCCTTGGAAAAAAGCAACTTTGTCGCGTTGTAATCCGATTCGAAGTTATTGAGAGCGGGATTGATTGTTGCCTGGATGTGGTTAATCAGGCTTGAGGACAACTGACTTGGCTGTACAGCCAACGCCGAGTTTGTATATAACTTGAAAAGGGCTTGGGCTGCGGAATTCTCTTTTTGTAGGACTCCTGAGTTTCTCTCCTTTTGATTCTCAAGCGCTTGAGCGGAATTTAAATTTTCCTGGTAGGAAGCCCGATCATGCTGGAAAATTGTCAGATACGAGGTGTCTCCGGTTCGCATGTAGTTCGTTGCGCTGGAATCCAATTCCAGCACTTCTATCAGCATGCTGTTGTTACGTGATATAAGGGGTTGCAGGCGGTTCACCAAGGCAGAATTTGATGAATTGGAGTAGATCAGCGCTCCGGTTCCCACTCCACCCATAACCAGCAGTATGAGCGTTAACGCCAGAAATGTGCTGCGAAGATCCCGGGCTAAGGAATTTTTTGGCAGCCACTTAAACAAACCCGTAATCTGGCTCGGGAAAACTAGACGAATCCCAGGCCGCATTAATTTGTGATTGGATGCCTTATTATCCATGGAGAGCTACGCCCTTCTCCCGCTCGTTGGGCCATTCCTATGCTAAGTTTCATCGGTTTTGCATTTGCGCGGGCACTTGTCCTTTAAATCTCCACGTCTGCAGCGGAAATGCAACACAAGTTTGCTCCGAAAAGATGATCGCGCAAAAAAGCATTTACCCTACTGTGATTCCTGGTACTCCAAAAATGCCTCGAATGCCCGCGGCCCATATACGGTTCCCGGACCGCCGCTGAGCATGATTGCGATACCCAGCGCCTCTGCAACTTCGTCTCTTGATGCACCCTGGATTGCGGCGGCTCGTGCGTGGCTTGATATGCAACCGTCGCATTTGTTTACCACCGAGATTGCGAGGGCCATGAGCTCCTTGATCTTCTTCGATAAAACGCCTTCGGCCATGGCTGCCGCGTGCAGCTGGGAGTACCCTTTTAGCACGTCGGGGATTTCAGATCTTAGCTCTCTGGCCGGACCGCGCAACTCTTCGGCAATTTGGTGGTATTTGTCAGCCATCTTGTCTCCTTAGTGATTTCAGTGCTGCAAGTGTCAGGATCTCGCCTAAAGCGTCAGTCTCCCTAGGTCTGCCGCTGCCATTAACGCCTGCTTCAACCTGGGAGCTTCATATCCCCCAGGTAGT
>JAJYFX010000160.1 GCA_021785315.1 Actinomycetes bacterium
TTCCGCCTGCTCGATGTAGATCGCCTTTTCCTGCTCAAGGAGCGCCTTTTGGGCGGTCAGAAACTCGTCATGGCTCAGTTTCTCATAAGCTGCATCATCCAAGCCTAGGTACGACACCGAATCGTCACTGGACGCTATCTCATTGCGCGTCCTTTTAGTAGTCGTTGACTTGCTTTTTTCAGTTTGATTCACTTCAGCTCCCAACGTCGCCAACACGATACGTGCAACAAGTTTTCAAGGAAATCAAATAACTATATAGGTACTGGCAATTCATTGCTTTTATCAGCGCCGCTAATATAATCCTTTTGCAAAAAGCCGCGCCCATACACTATTCGATTCGCGGATACTAACCGTCCAACTGCACCCAGATATACCGCCCAAAATCTCAAAAGCACCACACGGGAACATTGCCCACCACCTCCGGTCACTAGTTTGGATGTATGCCGCAACCGACAGACAGCTCGACCAAAAAAGCCATGCAATATAGCAACGTCTCCCAGCAGCTTAATCTTCCCGCAATTGAGGAGAAAATTTTAGACTTCTGGGAACAAGACGGAACGTTTCTGGCTTCGATCGCACAGAGGCCTAAAGACGGCACCGAGTTCGTTTTCTACGACGGGCCGCCGTTCGCAAATGGATTGCCTCATTATGGCCACCTCCTGACCGGCTTCGTAAAAGACGCTATCCCTCGCTATCAGACAATGAAGGGCCGTAGGGTCGAACGCCGATTTGGCTGGGATTGTCATGGCCTTCCAGCAGAGATGGCAGCCGAAAAAGAACTCAGCGTGACGGGTCGCCAGGAAATCGAGGAATTTGGAATTGACAAATTCAACGGTTACTGCCGCACATTGGTTCAGCGCACTACAAGCGAATGGCACCGCTACGTCACGAGGCAAGCCAGATGGGTTGACTTCCAAGACGACTACAAAACCATGGATTCATCGTTTATGGAATCAGTCATTTGGACATTTTCGCAACTATTCAAAAAGGGGCTCATCTACGAGGGATACAGGGTTCTCCCCTATTGTTGGGAGTGTGAAACTCCGCTATCCAACTTTGAAACTCGACAAGACGACTCCTACCGGATGCGAATGGATCCAGCGGTCACCGTCGCATTTAAGCTCAATCCCTCCGGTGGCCCTCGCGAAATTGACAAGGAAGCCGAACTAGTAGTTTGGACCACTACTCCCTGGACCCTTCCATCCAATATGGCCATTGCCGTTGGCCCCGAGATCGAATATGCTCTCGTCGAAACCGAAAGCGGCAGACGGCTCATCCTCGCGGCTTCACGCCTGGATGCATACGCCAAGGAATTGGGAGAATTTCGAGAGATAGAAACAGTATCCGGAACTTACCTGGCAGACCGCACATATCAACCCTTGTTCGACTTCTACAAGAATGCCAAGAACGCATTTCGCGTACTTCTTGGCGAATTCGTAGCCACCGACGAAGGAACGGGCGTGGTTCACATGTCGCCCGGATTTGGTGAGGACGACCAGAGAATCTGCGAGGCCAACGGAATTGAGACCGTATGCCCCGTTGACGACAGGGCACGGTTCGATCCAGTCATCTACAAATACGCCGGCCTGCAGGTCTTCGACGCCAATCCCGCGATAATTGCTGATCTCAAGGCGCAGGGCTCGCTGATTAAGCGCGAGGGATACGAACACAGCTACCCGCACTGCTGGAGAACCGACACTCCCCTTATCTATAAAGCTGTGAGCTCCTGGTTTGTGAGCGTAACCTCCATTAAGGAGATGTTGCTGTCCAATAATCAGAAAATCAACTGGGTACCCGAGCATGTCAAGGAGGGCTCATTCGGAAAATGGCTCGATGGAGCCCGTGACTGGTCTCTGACGAGGAACCGATTCTGGGGCGCTCCAATTCCTGTCTGGAAAAGTGACAATCCCGACTATCCCCGCATCGACGTATATGGATCCCTTGATGATCTCGAAGCCGATTTCGGTGTGAGACCAGCCGACCTGCACCGTCCTTATATCGACGAGCTGGTAAGAGCCAACCCAGACGACCCCAGCGGCAAATCGATGATGCGCAGGGTATCGGATGTCCTGGACTGCTGGTTCGAGTCCGGGTCCATGCCCTGGGCACAGCTGCACTATCCCTTTGAGAACAAGACCAATTTCGAAACACACTTCCCTGCCGATTTCATCGTTGAATATATAGGCCAGACCCGGGGATGGTTCTACACCTTGCACGTGCTCTCAGTGGCACTGTTTGACGAACCGCCGTTCTCGAACTGCATCGCCCATGGTATCTTGCTAGGAACTGACGGGCGAAAGCTCTCCAAAAGGCTCGGAAACTATCCGGACCCGTGGGACGTGTTTGAAACAATTGGAGCCGACGCGATGCGGTGGTTTCTCCTGTCGTCCTCCGTCCTTCGGGGCAATGACACGGTAGTTGACCGTTCAGGAATACAGGATGCGGTAAAGCGCGTCATCAATCCAATTTGGAACGCGTATTACTTCCTCAGCCTGTACGGAAATGTCGATCAGATCAAAGGTGAACTCATCCAATCCGCCACCAACGTTTTGGACCGCTACATTTTGGCCAAAACCCGTGAGCTGCTCGACCAAGTGACGCAAAGGATGGACCTCTACGATCTTTACAGCGCAGCTGCGCTAATCGAGGGCTATCTTGACGCGCTGAACAACTGGTACATCAGACGGTCTCGAGACCGATTTTGGAAGGAAGTGTCCAACGACCCCAACCAAAACGAGGACAAAACTGACGCATACAACACTCTGCACACGGTTCTAAGCGCGCTTGTGCGAACTGCGGCGCCCCTTCTGCCTCTTCTGTCGGAGGAAATCTTCAAAGGTCTGTCCGGTGAGCGAAGCGTCCACCTCAAAGACTGGATGTCGCCAGATGAACTGCCATCCGAGCCTGGATTGGTTTACGAGATGGATTTGGTGCGCGAAGTCTGTTCGAATGCCCACTCGATCAGAAAGTCGTTAGGAATCAGAGCACGCCTCCCCCTAGCTGAACTGATTGTAGCCGCTCCCCAAGCATCAAGGCTCAAGCCCTACATCGAGCTGATAGCTGACGAAGTTAACGTCAAAAAGGTTACTTTGAGCGCTGGCACCGATGCATACGCTACTAAAACACTTGGAGTCATCCCAGGAATCATCGGTCCGCGGCTGGGCCAAGAAACCCAAGCAGTCATTCGTGCCTCCAAATCTGGCGATTGGACCCTGAGTGAATCTGGAAAGGTGTCGGCAGCTGGCATCGAACTGTTTCCCGAAGAGTTCGAATTGAGGTTAAGGCCAAACACCTCTGAGTCGTCAAGAGTACTCTCAGACCTCAAAAGCCTTGTGGTACTTGATGTTTCAGTTACGCGTGACCTTGAGATCGAGGGCATTGCTCGCGATATCATCCGGCTGGTGCAAAATGCGCGTAAAGACAGTAGTTTTCACGTATCTGACAGAATCGATGTTTCGGTAATCGTACGAACCGATCCTGAACTGAAAATTACCCAGGCACTCCAGAGCCATGGCGAGTTGATCTCATCTTCAATACTTGCCCGCAGCCTCAATGTGCGCACTGAACTCGAAGAACCGCGCGCGGAGTCAGTTTTCGATCTTCAGGTCGGAGATGTTGGAACTTTGACACTAGCAATGTCGAGGTAGCAGGGACGCGCGCAGTTCCCGAATTAAGTCTGTCGGCGCCTGATTATGCAGGCGCCGACGGCATTTACTCCAGTTCGTCGTCGAAAACTCCAGAACCGTTGCTGCCAGGCGCATCGTCGAACAATTTCTCGGGAGAAGAGGCCAGCTGATCGCCCCGTTCGGGATGAGGTGTTTCCTCCGCTTGGACCGGAACATTCTCGGTCGAACGCAACACTGGCGTGAATGACCCGTCGATCTGCTCCATAACGCCTTCAAGGAGGTGCTTCATCTGGTCCTTTGCCGAGGCTAGACGCGAATTGAGATGATGCAGTTCGCCTAGCAACTTGTCTTTGGATTTAGCCAACTCGAGCACTTCGTCACGGGCCTGATTTACGGCGTCGTCAACTATTTCGCGCGCTCTGTGCATGGCCTGGTTGATCAGTACTTCGGCCTTAGCCTTCGCCTCACCTACACTTGTCTCGGCCTGCTCCTCTGCTGCTTTTACGGTAGCATCGGCAGTCCTCTGCGCCAATAACAAAGTCCTCTGAATGATATCGGCGTCAAACTCAGGTGCTGCCGCCGGAACGTTTCTCGGACGATCCACCGGAGCAGACGTTATTGAAGCTCCGCTCCGCGCATCTCTGGTTTCCAACTGACCTGAGGTCGGGAGCTGAACAGTTGAGGGCTGATTTGGCGCACTTGAAAGCCGATCCTCCATCACCTCAAAAGCAACGGCAACCTGCTCCAAGAAGTCATCTACATCATCGGGGTTGTAGCCGCGAATCTTCTCACGAAACTCAACTTCTCTGATTGTCCGGGCATCAATTTCCATAGCTAGATCGTATCCCTAAATTTCTCGCATATAAATAAAAACTTGATGATTCTAAAAATTACCGGCCCTGCCTCATGGCAACGAACGGACGAGCGGAAGCAGTATCAACTCGATTACAAGTAGCACTATCATCGGCGAGAAGTCCAGTCCCATGCCGCCAATGCTCGACCGTGGCAACACTCTGCGAACTCTTCCAACGACAGGCTCAACGACACGGTCAAGCAATACGATAATTTTGTGAAGCCCAGACCCGTAATGGGTGGGAAAATAGCTCAGGATTACGCGAACGAAAATCAACAGGACGTAAAACTGCAGCAAATCATAGATTATTACCCTCATCGGTTATCTGCCCTCGATCTTAAACGTTCTAACAACTTATCCCTATCCTGAGGACTAAGTTCAGTATTTCCTGGGCTGAGTAGTAAAACTGCCTCAGAAAGCTTCTCAATCCTGCCCTCAAGGGCATAGGTGCTTCCGGCGCAGAAGTCGATAATCCGTCTAGAGAGATCCTTGGGTAAACCGGTCATATCGACTAAGACAAGCTGCCTCTCCTTGAACCTGTCGCCTATCTCTTGAACATCAGAAAACCTAAGCGGCTGAGACAAGTGCAATTTGGGCTTATCTGCGGGAACCGGCTTCACGAACCCAATCTTTGGCTCACGTTGGCGAACATCGGCGCTGCCTGGCCGGGCCGACCCGATGTCATCCGAAAGAGACGTCGAGATGTGTTTCTCATTGACGAGATGCCTTATATTATCCCGCTCCTCCCTCGAGAGTTCCTGCGGAGTCTGAAATACCTGGACTCTGGGAGGTGACTGCGAAGCTGAAGAATCCGGCCTGTAATGGCGGGCTCTGCGGGAGCCGGAGTCCTCGGACTCCTCATAGCTCTCGTCATCTTCTTCAGCATCGGTCAATCCGAGCCAGACCATTGCCTTTTGAAACCTTGACATTTCTACCCGGGTCCTCCTTGACCTAAATGTTCTTTTGACTCCAAGATACCCATAGCCCTTGCATCACCAAA
>JAJYFX010000161.1 GCA_021785315.1 Actinomycetes bacterium
TCGCAAAAATGCTGACATCGTGGTCCGCCGACATGATCGAATTTGCAGCACAGGCTGCACGAACTCTGATGGGGAATGTTATCCCGGCATTTCCAGACACGGTCTCATACTATCGCAGGGAGCCTTTAGGGGTATGCGGCCTCATTGCACCATGGAATGTTCCACTTATGATGATGGCAGCCAAGCTCGGACCTGCGTTGGCTGCAGGAAATTCCTGTGTGGTCAAGCCGCCGAGTGTCAATTCTCTGATTGGCTTGAAATTTGCAGAAATATTAGCCAAGGCAGATTTGCCTCGAGGTACGGTAAATCTGATCACCGGTCCAGGCGGTAGCGTCGGCGATGCCCTATCCTCTCACCCAGATGTTGCCATGATTGCCTTTACGGGGAGTACTGAGACGGGGAAAGCTATTATCGCTTCGTCAAGTAAGTCAGTCAAACGGCTAATGCTTGAACTGGGTGGCAAAAATCCTGTGATAGTACTCGAAGACGCTGACCTTGAAAATGCCGCAAATATAATCGCGGAAAAGCAGTGCCTTAATAGCGGTATGACCTGCGGATCTCCTGGACGGATTTATGTTCATGAGAACATACATGATGAATTTGTCGAGCGATTTGTGGCTGCAATGGAGAGGATTACGGTCGGACATCCAAATGATGTTAAGACTGTGATGGGACCTGTTGTAAGTGCAGAGCACAGGGATAAAGTTGAATCCTATATTAGGTCGGGGATTGAGGAAGGGGCAACCCTTATCTTGGGAGGCACCCGTCCAGCTATGCCGCCAATGGATAGAGGCTATTATGTCGTCCCTACCGTCTTTATAAATGTCACCCAGGACATGACAATTGCCCGTGAGGAGATCTTTGGCCCAGTCGCCTGCATCATGAAGTTCACTTCAGAAGCCGATGTAATAGAACAGGCCAATGACAATGTGTATGGGTTATGCGCATCAGTGTGGACAAGGGATGTTGGCAAAGGGATTAGGTACGGCGAAGAATTGCGGGTTGGCTCATTCTGGGTTAACCAGCATAATCACATTACGACGGCTCTGCCGTGGGGTGGTATCAAAGACAGCGGCATAGGGAAGGAGAGTGGAGTCGAAGGTCTAAAGGAATTTACGACACTCAAATTGATGTGCTTTGAATTGCCAGTGTACGCAGGTTGAGTGTCATTGTGTCGTCTTGGGATCAAAACGCCGAATCTCCGTCTGGACCAGTTGAGTCGACGTTGTGAATAAGCATTCGATGATTAAAGCCATATTGGCTATGCGTATGGTAGATCCAATGGGATTCTTCCTAATGACTTCAGCTGGTTGCTGAGATGCGGGGTTCGTTGTTAGCTTTTTCTCGTCAAGCATGACTGTAGCCGGATCAAAGATATCAGTGCGCGAGCCACCCATGCGATCAGCAAGAAAAACCTTTTGGCGGTTGTACTTGCCCTTCGACCAAGTTATGACATAGTTGTGTGGCTTTCGGCGTTCGGAACGGATTAAGGGGGCAATGTAAACGAGTTCGAAATTGTTACCCCTAAATATAGGCACTGAGGGGTAGGTTGCGGAAGGGAAAGATAAAGAGGTCTGACAAGCAACTTTAGAGTCTGACAATCAGTTGACGGTTAAGGGAACGCTCTTGACCATTTTCGGTGGCAGATATCTATCTTGAAAAGGCATTATGAAAGGAGTGGCGACAAATGCATGAGGGGCTTTGTTCTCCAAGTCGGCTCGCGTGCCGGGAGTACACTTTTTTCTGGTGGGCATGGGAGAAATTCATGTCGTTGTTCTGGTCTAAATTCAGTGAGGCGAGGTCAGTCAATTTTACATTTGAGTTACGTTGCCGCTAAAACTGGCGCAGCTGATATTCGGAAGGGCGATATTGCCGGAGTTACGCTCCTAGGCTCTGGTCGGAATCACGATGATATCTGCACTGCAGCGTAGCTTGGATTTTCATTAGATTTTCAGTTAGGGAGGGTTTTGGTGTCCAGCATTTTTTCCAGTCCGAATCCCATTTTGTTTGGGAATGGGAAATTCAAGGAGACTGGTGAGAAACTTAAGGAATTTGGCTGTACAAAAGTCCTGGTAGTGTTTGATAAGGGAGTTAAGGATGCTGGGATTGCAAAGCGCATAATCGACACTATTCAATCTGCAGGTCTAAGCGTCGTAATCTATGACCGTGTACTTCCAGATCCGCCCGACTGGTCGGTCGAAGAAGCAGCTGATCTAGGCCTCAGGGAAAATGTAGATGGAGTGGTCGGAATCGGGGGCGGTAGCGCCATTGATACGGCCAAAGTAGCAAAACTTCTACTTACTAATCCCCCGCCAATTAGGCAGTATTTTGGTCGGCAGGGAGTAGTGACAAAAGCGGGGGTGCCATTAATTGTGATTCCAACCACCGCCGGAACTGGCAGTGAGAATACGCCAGGTGGGGTCATCACTGATACGCAGCGAAATGTGAAAGACGTTGTTGTCGGCATCGGATGCGCGGTCACCCTTGGGATTGTCGATCCTGAACTGACTACTGGTCTACCTCCAGCAATCACGGCGTCAACAGGTATGGATGCCCTCTGCCATTCATTGGAGTCGTTTACCTCGAAATTGGCGAATCCGTTCAGTGGTGTGGTTGCCAAGGAGGGAATCATGCTCGTTGGCAAGTTTCTGGCAATTGCTTGTCAAGATGGGGCCAATATTGAGGCTCGCGAAGGCATGCTTTTGGCAGCATCGTTAGGTGGCATTGCAATGTCAGGCCCCCTTTGTCATCTTGGCCATGACATCGGGAAGCCTTTAGGGGCAAAGTTCCATATTCCCCATGGAACGAGCGTTGCAATATGCATGCCTCAGATATTGGAGTACATTTCACCCGCCGTGCCTGAAAAGGTCGCCTTCATTGCCGAAGCTCTTGGAAATGAAGTGCCACCATCTGCATCAGCTGTGCAAATTGGTAAGATTGCTGGAAATGCTGTCAAAGACTTGATGACGAAGATCAACCTGCCAAACCTAAAGTTCTACGGTTTGGCTAGGGAAGAAGTTCTTGCAGTCGCTCCTGAGGTTATGAAGCTCGGACTTGGGCTTGCACCGATGCCAACGACTGAAGACGTAGTGAGGAATCTTTTGGCGAGGGCCTACGACGAAAACTAGCCAATGGCGAAATACGTGGATGGAGAGTGAAGGCAGACCTAGTTCACGCACCTACAGGAGCGTGAACAGGATAATTAAATTAAAACATGGAGAATCAGAAAGATGACCTTAAGGCTGAAATATGGTGTACACCAGAGAAGATTGGGTCCTGAGTACCGCTGATGGACAAGGCACCGACTAGTAGGCGCCTGCAGGCGTTAGAGACGCACAAGCGTATTTTTGACGTCACCAAAGAACTCGTAGATTGTTACGGAATTGCAGGTGTGAGCATAAGAGGGATTGCTGAACGAGCAGAAATCTCAGTGGGAACCTTTTACCACTACTATGCATCGAAAGATGAAGTCATATACAGCATGCTCGTCTATATCAAAGAAGAATTCATAGCCGAGATCAGACCGATTCTGAATGGCGAGACGTATTGCGAAAAGATACTTGATCTGATAGTTCGTGATCTTGACTTTATGCAGAATTACATTACGACGTACAAAGATACGCTGAGAGCAGTTTTACGCGCGCGATCAAGCAACAGCGCGTTTTCTGATTATCTTTTCTCCGATTCTAACCCGACATACAAAGCTTTGCGTGAATTAGTCAAGGCTGCGAAAGAAGCCGGTGAGTTTGGGGATAATGTGAGCATAGATGATGCATGTACTGCGCTGCAGACGATCATTTGGGCTATCGTCGATCTGTATAGCGTGAGTAGCACGTTTGACATGACTGGTCACGCAAAGCGTGTTTCACAAATTATCTTACATTCGCTAGTAGTGTCCGTTTGACAGATCCAGAGCGATTGAGCCTAGACCGGTAGTCCTGTCGCAACGGTGATGCTCGGGGCAGTTAGAGACTGCCGGGTAACTGAGTACGTTAACATCGCTTTTCCCAGCCAAGAACTCTTGCATGATGGTGGCGAGTTGGCGGGTCCCCATTGTCTGGCCCAGGTGCTCAAATTTTTAGATGCCGGCCGATATGACCGGCATCTAAATGTTGACAAGGTAATTGCCGTTTGAACATGGCGGCTGAAAAGAGTTTCATAGGCGAGGCTGCGATAAAACTCTCGGATCATGTGCTCCACGCGATTCAGCACTCGGCGATATGGTCAGGGTTCTCTGCGGGGCGGCGTTTGAAACGTGGTTCATCACGAAATAATCGGCCCGTTGGAACCTAAAAAGGATCGAGTTGTAATCAATCCGCCATGTTCCAACAAACCAATTTAAGTTCGGTGAACTCCTGCATGCCAACGATTGATCCCTCTTTACCTATGCCACTCTCCTTGACCCCACCACCCCAGGGCATTTCAGGAGTAAGCATGTGAGTGTTTACAAAAACACTTCCGACCCGCAACTCATTTACAAGTTTTGAGGCTCGTGCCATGTTCTTTGTCCAGATCACTGCAGCCAGCCCATATATATTGTCGTTTGCCAAACTTATTATGTCGTCCTGCGACGAGAACTTCATGATGCATGCGACCGGCCCAAAGATTTCCTCTCTGGCGATTGTCATATTTTGGGTTACATCAGTCATGACTGTTGGCATCACGTAATAGCCTCTGTCCAGTGGAGAGTTGGTTGGTCTATTACCCCCCAACATGACGGTAGCCCCTTCCGCGATACCTGAGTTGACCAGATTTTCAATCCGGGCACGATGTTCCGCACTGACAACCGGACCCATTGTGGTTCTTGGATCAGACGGGTCGCCAACAATGATCTGCTGTGAAGCCGCAATGAATTTTTCGAGAAACTCATCGTAGACTTCCTCGTGAATGTAGTATCTCCCGGCACCCGAACAGTGCATGCCGCTATTGTTGTATTGCCTGTGAGCAAGAATCTTAACGGCGGCGTCAATGTTTGCGTCTTCGAAGATTATGAATGGGTTTTTCCCGCCGAGTTCCATTACCAGCTTTTTCACGGTATTGCTTGCGGCTGACATTATTGCTCTTCCGGTTTCGGTGCTACCCGTGAAGCCAATCAGGTCAACGTCAGGATGTGAGGCAAGTTCGCCGCCAACGCTATTCCCTGGTCCCGTAACGATGTTTACTAATCCTGCAGGCAGGTCACTTTTAGCGAGTATCTCCCCAAACTTCAGTCCAATCAGCGAATTTATACTTGGTGGCTTCAGGACGCATGCATTTCCAACCACCAAGGCAGGTGCAAGTTTTACAGCCATCATGACAAACGGAACGTTCCACGGCGTAATTAGGGCACACACCCCGACGGGTTCACGCTGGAGATACGCCAGCACATCACGGTTGACAGGAATTGCATCGCTCATCAGGGCTCTGCTAGCTGACGCCGTATACTCGACAATTTCCGCAGCCCAGGTTATCGACATTTTCGCGT
>JAJYFX010000162.1 GCA_021785315.1 Actinomycetes bacterium
GCGTTGACTAAGAAGAATCCAAAATGAGCTCCCACAATTCTCCCCTAGTTTTTGATGAAGATACTCAGAATCCGGAGGGTCTTTCTCGAACTCAATAATAGAGATACTACCGCCTATTTGTTCCCATTTTTGATGGAACAAATTCCATGCACCGAGGACAGCATCATGATAGCGCTTATCCCCCGTAGCTGTGTACATGTCTGCATATGCTTCCAGGTTTGTGAGCAGATAACAGTGGGGGCGATCATATGGATACTGCCAAATTGCTTGATTTTCTTGCCTGGCCAGCCCCTCAAGCCAGAAATCTTCCTGAAAATATTGTTGTACGACTTGCGCATCTCGCGGTTTGCCTACAGGAGTAAGACACATCCGCGTGTTCGCAATCATGCCTTGGCCTCCTTGTACAGCAAAACGTAGCAATTTAGGCAAATATTTACACTGATTAAACCAGTCGTAGTATCCCCGGAGAAGTCTAAATGCTTTTGGATTGCCGCAATAACCGGCATCAATAAGGCCATGCGTTAGCCACGCTCGAGTGTATGCACCCCGTTCTGAAAAGAAAATAGTATTCTCCGGGTAGGCCATGATATATCCGTTTGCCTGGCGGCATTCTTCAATCCCATCGATAACAGCGTTCATGCGGCTAAGAAGCTCGGCATTTTTAACCCAGCGCAGTGTATTTCCTGCCCCCATCAAAAAACGTCCGGCGTTCGATCCAGCGAGGTCTACTTCCCAGAATTGATTTGGCTTAGGCAACCCAGGAGGATTTGGCTTCCCAGCACGTTCGCGGAACTGGCTTAATAATTCATCCACAGTAAAGGAATTCAGCAAGTACGAGATGTTGTTTTCTATCGCCGTTTGAAAGATCCCGCCTGCAAGTGTGACTCCGGTTAGTGGTGTCTGAGCCTTATACTTTGCGGGCTTCCAAGAGGTAGCCTCTACGAGGTTCTCTGGATGATCTGTAACAATTCCTTCTCCTTGAGGGCGAAGTGGCCGTGTAATTTGACTCAAATCATCTGGATTTCCATGTGCTTGGTCGGCAGTCACTGGACATTGCACTGCAACATCATGACCACCCGATATGACTGCCATCTTTGCCAAAGTGAGCGTAAATTGCTGACTATCTTGTGCGTCCCCGGCTCCTTCAACGGTCGGTTTTATAGTTTTTGTGGCCCTCATTTCTGTCGCAGTTAGGCGCACATATCGTCCACTCACGCCAGATGCTGAATATTGAGTAATGTTGTCTTCTGGATCAGGAAAGTCAGTTGTGGTATAGTCTACTATCGTCCTTGCATTCAAGAACCCTGCATCATCAGAGGCTTCAATTTTAAAACGTAAAGGAAAACCTTCACCTCCGTAATACTGATCACGACCTGGATACATCCGTTCACATGCTGGATAAAGCGCCACTGCATCAATCGCTCGACTCTTTCCTAGATCGATCTGGATCCAGGAAGTTACGAGAGGGGTTGTAGTCGGTTTCGAGCGATAGGCCCTGTAAAACGTTGCTGGAGTTGCGGCCATCTGCTCCCCAGTCGCGTGATTTAAGAGAGAAGCCTTTTGCTCAGCAGCAAACATCAATGACGAATTGAAAATTCTTAAAGCTGCCGCTCCGGCCCCGGTATAAGCAGCCGTTCCTATAAATCTACGTCTTGTAAAACCCATCATCTCTACACCCCATTTTGCGATATTAAACTTGTGCGATCTCGATCTCCCTAAACCAAGTTCGTCACAGTGAAAGATAACCTCATTGAATGCAGCGTGCGATCAACCGGCGGCTGGAACCCTACGATGGTGCAGGAGCAAAGCTGTCGCAGAATGCGGTAGGTAAGCCCGCCCTGTAGTCATATTCCTCCAAGAAATAGACCTTCTCGAAAATGGTCCAGAGCCACACGCTGACACAGACATAGCCGCTCCACACTGACTGCCGACTCAATTCGAACGGGGAGTTGTCTAGCTACTGAGTCGGCCCTTTTCTATGACACCTGAAACAATAACTGCAAAACAAGCAACATGTGAGCGTCAGGCTTCGCAGTGGTCTCACTCTTGAGGGCCGACTCAGTAATAATGGGTTTGCAATAAATCTTGGATATTATCCGTCGTTCAGTAGTGTCCCAACGTTTGCGTTGTAGGGTGGTGTAAGTCGTTGATGATAAATAAACCAATGGCGATTTATCTTGGTCTCGATTTGAACTGCCGCGAGCATTGCTGCGACCCTGCGAAGAACAACTTCGCGGGGAGAAGCAATGAATCAAGGCAAGCTGGTGTTTGCGCAAGTGATGGAGCATCTGCCGCTGACGACCTTTCGCCGTTGCGTGGCGCACTATCGGGGCGAGCGCAAGGTCAAAACGTTTTCTTGCCTGGACCAGTTTCTCTCCATGGCCTTCGCGCAACTCACCTATCGGGAGAGCCTGCGCGATCTCGAGGCCTGCCTGCGTGCGCAACCGGGCAAGCTCTATCATCTGGGACTTCGCTCGACGGTGGCGCGCAACACTCTGGCCAACGCCAATGCGGTGCGCGACTGGCGCATCTATGCCGATTATGCGCAGCGCCTGATTGCGATTGCGCGGACGCTTTACGCCAACGAAACCTTCGGCGTCGATCTGAAGAATTCGGTGTACGCGCTGGACGCGACCACCATCGATCTGTGTTTGTCGGTGTTTCCCTGGGCGCCCTTCCGTTCGGCCAAAGGCGCGGTCAAGCTGCACACGCTGCTCGATCTGCGCGGCAATATTCCGTCTTTTATTCATATCAGCGACGGCAAGATGCACGAAGTCAATGTCCTCGATCGACTGCTGCCCGAAGCGGGCGCGTTCTATATCATGGATCGGGGCTATGTCGATTTCCAGCGTTTGCACCGGTTGCATCGGGCGGGCAGCTACTTCGTGACCCGCGGCAAGTCCAACCTCAAGGTGCGCCGCCGCTACTCGCACCCGGTCGATCGCTCGACTGGGTTGATCTGCGACCAGACGGTTGTGCTTACTGTCTTCTACTCGCGCCACGGCTTTCAAGACCCGTTGCGGCGCATTCGCTTCAAGGACCCGGAGAGTGGAAAGACGCTGGTCTTTCTGACCAACAACTTCATCCTTCCGGCGCTCACCATCACCCAGCTCTATCGCTGCCGCTGGCAAATCGAACTGTTCTTCAAATGGATCAAGCAGCATCTTCGTATCA
Organism: Actinomycetes bacterium; assembly: GCA_021785315.1. The sequence goes on from JAJYFX010000162.1 coordinate 3,175, forward strand.
AAGCCTTCTTTGGCACTTCGGAGAACGCGGTCAAGTCGCAGATATGGATCGCGGTCTCGGTTTACGTGCTGGTCGCCATCATCAAAAAACGCTTGCGCCTGTCCGCCAGCCTCTACGAAATTCTACAGATATTGAGCCTCACTATGTTTGAGAAAACTCCATTGGACCAACTACTTAACCGCTCGGTCGAAGATTCTTCTTTTCTCGGATCGCGCAATCAACTGTGTTTATTTGAATAAACGTTGGGACACTACTGTCCGTCGTTAAGAAATAAGCTAGTTTTGCACCAAAGCCTCCTGCTCCGCTTTTGAAATATGATCACATTGCTGGGCTTGGATTCCACCATTGAGGAACAAGCCAGCCTTCCGTCTCAACCTCGACCTCTGGTGGGAGATAAGCATTGATGGCCATCACTAGATCTTTTCCTGACCATGCACGGCTTGTGCGAATCTTGAAAACAAGCCAGGGGCTCCATTCGTTGTTTTCCGTCTGCCGGAAATTTGGCACGGTCTCGAATCGCAGAATAGGCTGCCCGCCAATGGTGGCCTTGGCCTGCACCAGATCCGCCGGTTGCCGATACCTCCACAACTTCCCGTTCTTTCGAAAGCGGAGCACGATGGCAAGCACGTGCGGGTCAGATCCATAGTTGGGAAGTATCGTCCGCAGCGCCAATATCCGCTTCCGATATCCCATATGTTCAAACTCATCGAGTGTTGGCCGGCTCATAGACGATCGAAAATCAGCCGTCGGTGGGCCATAGTTGATTTCCATACCTGAATATCCAGGCATGTTGGATACTGCTTCTTGTGCCCCCAAGGGCTCCAGAACCAGCCGGTGGCTTTCAACATCCGGCTTCTGAATAGGTAGTTCCCGAGATTGAATCTGCGAAGCCTCTACGTCAATCCCCTCCGGGGTAATTTCCCACATTGCTACCTCAAAGGGTCGTAACCACGTTTCAACTGTTTGTCCACGTTGGAACACCGATGTCCCACCCGCTCTTAAGAGTCTTTGGTCAGGAAAATGCGAAATAATTCGCATTCGCACACCTGCCGGGGCTTTCAAGTCTATTGTTTCATCCAACTTCAAACTCACCCTGCGGGATTGAAAATCAACATTATTCATAAACACGAATCCATGTGCGCCTTGGAAATAGGCGTAGCCGTAGATTTCACTTTCCCAGGGGTCACCCAGGATTATCTTTCGTTTGTAAAATATCTCCTCGTTCTTTTTTGCCACCTTCTGAAGCCGTGCGAGGAAGGCCACATCCTGATCATTAAACAGCCGTAACTCCCCCCAGATTTGTGGGAACAAAAGGTTTCCCCGGCCCAGATCCATCACAATGGCTTCGCGCCAACGTTCCTTTCTCATGGCGTTTCCCCACCATGTGTCTGTAATCCAGATTCCCAGACTGTCCTTGTTCATAGCTGGGATTAAATCGTTAAACCGCGTGCCTTGATCCACGGCGAGTGTTACCGCATCGCGAAAAAACAGCGCAGGGGTATCACCTGTACTTGCCGCTTCCATATGAAGCCGATTATCGAAGATCGAATCCCCGTGCAATGCAAAAAAAGGTGACCGAATTCCCCAGTACCACATAATATACAAATCGGGTGTAGCCCGATGTGCCGCTTTCGCAATCTCAAGTACAGCATCGAAGTTGGCTTCTGTTGAGTATTTCCCGGGAAGATGAACATGTTCGACGCTGTTGCAGAAATAGCTTGACGCGTCTAACTTGAAAAATCGGAGATTATTATTCTGGATATGGTAAAGCAGAGCATCCCGCAACATGCTGAAGTATGGCTCCGAGGCTAAGCAGAGTTCCCTAGACCCATCATCGATGTCATAGTTGTCTCGGAACAGATAATCAGGCCATTTTCCGCCCGCAACAACAGTTCGACTCGGTATCGTCTTGGGGTTGAATCCAGAGGTCCAATCCGCCCAGGTACCCGTAAACCAGAGACCCCACTTCATGCCAAGATCGTTTATTCTTTTGATGACCTTTTGAGGCCCCTCCGGGAAACATTGAGGCCAAAACCGTGTTATATCCCCAGTTGAATCTTGCCAACCTACATCCGGGACATAATAGTCGAACTTTATTCCTTGCTTCTGCCACTTCTCTAGTAGGTCGGCAGTCTCCAGCATTTCTTCATCGTTTAAGGTCCAACAAGGATCATCTGGAAAACCGTTGATCCCTAGAGGGTCGTAAATACTAAGCATCTTCTTCCTAGGGCT
>JAJYFX010000163.1 GCA_021785315.1 Actinomycetes bacterium
TTTCGTCCCGTCGCTGCGAACAAGAGCGGACCCCTTCTTCCAATTTGTCACATACAGCATTTTCTTGGGCTGGGGACCAAGCGAGCGTATGAAGGGGAAGAGCGTTATCACTCCAAATGCCGCCACCGAAACGCCCAGCAGCTTCGCCAGAAAGCTCCGGCGCTCGATAAGGTTGCTGCCGCGCTCAAGCGACTCAATAAGCACTTCCCGCTCAGAGGCCGGACTTTTCAGCTCCTCGCGATCTTGGACATATGGGCCCTGAGGAACTAAGTATTTGCCCCATGCCACGATTCCAAATCCAAGACCGCCAAGGGTCACAAACAGCAAAGCCCCTTCAACCTGGGTCTGCCCCCCTTGCCAGTAAACGACTCCCAGCCCGATTGTTGCCAGGAGCGAAAGGGCAAAGCTTATTCCAACGACATTCTCAAAACGACGCTCAGAAGTCCTTAACAGACGTTCCTGATCTAGTTCGTCAAATTCCGGAGTCGAGCTATTCAATGCGCCCGACCTCCAATCCAATAACCGGCTATCATCAGCGACCCCAACCCAATTAGAATTCCCACGAAACCTTCAGTGACAGGGCCTATGTGTCCCAGACCAATTCCACCGGCATTGTTCGGATGCTGAAGGTACTGTACGTATTTAGTTATATCTGCGACCTGCTGATCGCTAAAGTTGCCAGTTCCAAATCTAGGCATGTTGCCCGGGCCTGTACGAACTGCCTCCGCGATCTGCGTCGGTGTGGCAGGATAAAGCGACGGTGCGTATATCGAATCCGCAAGCGCGTCACCAACCCCGGTAATGGTGTGGCAAGCAGCACAGTTGGTTGAAAACAAGCCTTCCCCTGCGCTGATGGACGCCGCACCGAGATTGACTATTGGAACTGCAGGCCCCCCCTTTGCCAATGACGAGACATACGCGTCAATTGCAAGGGTCTGCTGCCTGGTGAATCTCGAAGGCTTGGAGGTTGCTTGAATTGTCGGATCTGCCAAAGGCATACGCCCGGTCGAAACCCAAAAATCAATAGTTGCAGCTCCGAGTCCTTGAAGATTGGGAGCGCGGCTCGAACCCTCTGCAGTATCGCCGTGACAGCTTGAACAGTTCTCGACGAAAAGCGTCTTGCCGAGCGCGATAGTTGACGGATTCAATTTCAAATAGGTGATCGGCGCACTTCCAGATCCCCCGGTACCACCGTACGTCACTGAATTGGTGCTACCCGAGCTTACCGAACCAGAGGCCGTAGAGGCGCTAGCCCCTTGTGAAAACAGCGCCATTCCGCTGATTGAAGCTCCGATTCCAAGCGCCACTGGCAACAGTACGTGCCTTCCCAATTTCTTATGGATTTTCAAGGCATTATCTCCTAGTGGACCAGGAAAATGGTCGCGTAAAGAGCTATCCAAACTATGTCGACGAAGTGCCAGTAGTAGCTAATCGACTGCGTCACCGCAAGCAAGCCTGGGTCTTTGGACTTGCCGGCAACCCTTATCAAAAGAAATGCCATGGCAACCAGTCCCAGAAAAACGTGCAGACCATGAATGCCGGTCATCAAAAAGAAAAGCGAACCAAATGCGTTCGTAGAGGTCGAAAACAACACATGAGTCCATTCGTAAAGCTGGTTGCCCAAAAAGGCGAACCCCATCACCATGGTGATGACAATCCATAGGCGGGCAGAAGACCGCCTATCGTGCTCAAGGTCATAGACGGCCTTTTGCATCGAAAATGAGCTAAGAACTAGAACTATCGTGAAAATTCCCGACTGGAGAACGTCGAGTTTGATACCACCCAATGGCCAAGGGCCAGTCGCATTCGCGCGAATTGAATAGTACGCGGCAAATAGTCCGGAGAAAAACATCAACTCCGAACCGAGCCAAACCATGGTGCCGACCCCGAGCATGGTTGGCTTGTTGAACCGTATGCCTCCTCGAACGGGCTCAACAGAAGTTGAAAGTGCCTGAGTCATGAATCCGTAAAACTACCCTTCATCCCCTATGCGCTGAATATTAAGTATTCTGCTGTAATTTTCCTATACCCTTTTTCTGCTGTAATATCAAATCAACAATAACATCCGGTACGTCTTTGTTATGCACAATAACTAAACGCTTGGTTGTTCTAGTCATTGCTACAAAGAGAGCCTGAGGGTTCAAACCGGCCGAAGAAAGCAACCGGTTTGCCCCGACAATCACTACAGAATCGAATTCCAGACCCTTTGCTTCGTGGATCGAAAGAACCGACACCGCAGCTTCCATTGAGGAGGAGAAGACCAGCCCAGCCTGCGAAAGTCGCTCTACGTAAACCGGCTTCTCGTCGACGGGAACAATCACCGCCACAGTACCTGGAGCCACCCGGTCGCGTTCAGCACACACCACCTCGGCTACCGATGAAAATAACTCTTCTCTGCCAGACATAAAAATTTCTACAGCTTCGCCGCTTCTGCGAATTGGTGTCGTAGGTTTTAGTTCCGGAGCGAATTCCTTCAAGAGACCTCCGGCTATATCCATGACCTCTTGCGGAGTGCGATAATTGACCTCAAGTTCTACAAGATGAACGGGATCCGACTTTGCCAACGGCGCGACAATATCGTTCCAGGTCCGCTTGCCAAACGGAGAGGTTGCCTGCGCCACGTCTCCGACCAATGTCATTGAACCGGATAGGGAATACCTGCCAATCATCCGCGCCGCCATCGGCGATAAATCCTGCGCCTCGTCCACGATTATATGCCCGTATCCGCGTCCGTCGTCGGGCTCTTCGTTCTTGCGTTGATAGCTCCCCAGCAGGATATTCGCTTCGTTGAGAAGAACAAGGTCCGAGCTTGACCACTGGTTGGCGTCATCTTCGAATCGGGCGGGACGATAAAGAAGTCTGGCCTCTTCTTCAGACAGACTCTCCTTGCCGGCCAAACGGATTAGCGGCAGGTGAGAAAACAGATCGGACAAAAGGATCTGCGGAGTCAGCTTCGGCCAAATTCTTTGTACCAGAACTTGGAACTCAGGAAATCGCTTCACCTTTTGGGCCAACTCTTTCTTGAGCTGTTTGTCGTCGATTGCCAACGAATCAGCTATATCAAGCATTAGATCATCCATCTGAGACTCCGGAACGAAACCGGCAGCGATACCGGCCTGTCTGGCGGCAAGATATTTCTCGGCAATCTTGACGGCTAGCAGGGCCTCAACAAACCTCCGCCTTTGATTATGCGTACCGCTCCTGTGCTGGGCAGCTCTAACCGCCTCAATGGTATCGCCGGAAGTGACCTTGACCACGAATGGGCCTATGGCAATCTCAGCCGTGTTCTTTAGGGGCCTCTCCCGATCTCTAATGGCCTTCGCAATGAATGCAGCCATTCTCAGGTCGCCTTTGAGGCGGGCCTCCGAATCGGTTTCAGCAATTCTGCCCTCGCCAAATCCTGCCAACCCGTTGATCGTCGTGATCTGCACTCCAGTCTCTCCTAATGACGGAAGCACCTGATCTATGTACCTGGCAAAAATCCGGTTTGGTGCAACCACAAGCACGCCTTGCCGTTCCAGGCGCATTCTGTGGGTGTACAGCAGATAGGCGGCCCTGTGAAGAGCCACGGCGGTCTTGCCCGTGCCTGGACCCCCTTGGACGACTAGCATCCCCGAGAGGGGAGACCTGATAATCTCGTCCTGCTGGGCCTGGATCGTCGAGACAATGTCCGCCATCCGACCCGTTCGAACCTTCGAAACAGCCACGAACAAAGATCCTGGACCAGCTAAATTGGGTTCGTCAGAATTCCACGGCCCTCCCGAGAAGCCTTCAGCGCTGAAGAACTCGTCTTCGATGGCGGATATGTCGCGATCCTCGAGGGCGAAGTGTCTCCTCCTGGTGAGTCTCATGGGGTCTTTCCCGGTGGCTCTGTAAAACGGCTCCGCGACGGGGGCCCTCCAGTCGACTACCAGAGGCTCCATGTCCTCGTCTGCAACTGCAAGCCTTCCGATATGAAAACTGGCGACCCGTCCCAGATTCGCGTCGTAGTCAATGCCGCCAAAGCTCAGCGCCTGGTCTCCAATTTCAAGTTGCTCCAGGCGTGCAAGACTATGGCGGACGATAACATCTCTCTCCGCCCTGGCTTGGTGGGTTCCTCCTCGGGGAGTGGCGAGCGCCAAGTCCATCATCTCGCGAGCGGATTTTCTCATCGTTTCCAAACGATCGTTAGCTTTGGCCAAAAACTTTCGTTCGGCAGCCAAATCCGGATTCACTGACACTTAAACCTTTTCCAAAGTTGAAAATAAAATAACTATCCAGTTTATCTTTGATCGGGCTGAGTTCCTCATCTCAAGACGCCTTAAACTGATCAGGCTGGCCGTGGCGCCAAATCAAAACTTCGCAATACGATCGTTCCTGATTGCTCCTAAGCTTGCATAAGCATTGAACGAAGGGCTGGGATTTGTCCCAAAAAGTAATAAATGATCTTGTAATCAAAGCGGCGCAGGGCAAACCTACACCGACGGTTCCTGTTTGGTTTATGCGTCAGGCAGGACGCTCGCTACCGGAATATCGAGCCGTTAGGAAACGCGGATCAATCCTTGACACGATCAAGGATCCGCGGCTCAGCGCAGAGATCACCCTTCAGCCAGTTCAGCGATACGGCGTGGATGCTGCAATTCTCTACTCTGACATCATCGTCCCAGTATTTGCCATTGGGTTTGGAATTGAAGTGGTGGAGGGCAAGGGACCGGTGGTCCCACAACCTTTCCGAAATGACGGCGACCTCGCCCGGCTTCGCAACCTGGAACCAGAAATCGATACCAGCTATGTGCTTGAAACGATCAAAATACTTGTCGAAGAGTTGCACGTGCCCCTAATTGGTTTCGCCGGCGCGCCATTCACCGTTGCCAGCTATCTAATAGAGGGCGGCCCAAGTAGAAGTTATATCAAGACCAAGTCGCTAATGCGCTCCAACCCCGCCCTCTGGCACAAGCTGATGGAACGGCTGTCTCTGCTGGCAATTGCATCCCTAAAATCTCAGATAGCCGCAGGTGCTTCCATGTACCAGTTATTTGACTCGTGGGCTGGAATACTATCTCCGTCCGAGTACCGGATCATGGTGGCTCCTTACTCCAACGCGATATTTAGTGCGCTTGCAGAAAAAAACGTGCCGTCGGTACATTTTGGGGTTGGGACAGCGGGCCTGCTGGATCAAATGGCGCACTCCGGGGCTAGTGCTGTTGGCGTGGATGACCGCGTTAGTCTCGAAGAAGCGCATCGTCTCACCCAAGGCAAAGTCGCGCTTCAGGGAAATTTGGATCCGGTCAATATCCTGATCGGCCACGATATAGCCATCGCCGAATCGAAAAAGGTGCTGGCATCATCTGCCAAATCGGTTGGTTACATTTTCAATCTTGGACACGGCGTTCTGCCTGATTCAGATCCCCG
>JAJYFX010000164.1 GCA_021785315.1 Actinomycetes bacterium
CGAAATTTTGATCGGTCTCGCAGCCCATTCGTTACCCAGGCAGATGGATCAATAGCGCCCGGCTTGCTTGCGCCACGTTCTATGCCCGCAGTTCCCGTTACTGGCCTGAGCCTGGCAGCGGACCAAGGCCGCCCAAAGCTCCGGCCGCCGGCCCCGCCTGAGGTGCTATCGAATTCGGCCCGCTGCATTCAGGGGAAAATATCGATAGACGACCCTTCCCATTAGCGAACCGCTAGCAAAGCTGCCGAGAAAACGGGAATCGGTTGATGCGTCAGAATTGTCCCCCAGCAATATAAATGAATCTCCATCCAAACCGGCAAATCGCTTGATCACAAGATTCCCGTTCTCGCGGGGATCTCTGGCCACGACAATCCGGCCCGTTAATTCAATGCCCGGGTGCTTGATCCGGCGCACAACAAGTCGATCGCCTGGGTTCAAAGACGGCAACATAGAAACGCCAGTGACAACAGCTAAAAAAAACAACGGGTTATAATTCCTAATCTGAAGGCACTTAACGGACGACACTAAAATCCTCTGGATTTTTCTGCATTTCAGACTAATGTCTGTATCTGTTCTCATAAATAGGCAATTGCAAACTATACGGAAAAGGAGAGCAACCATGAAGCTATTCGCCAGGGTCATCAAATCACTAGAAGGAATCGTTACGCCAGTTTCAGTTTCTGCCCACTGTGATCTCCCCTGCGGAGTTTACGATCCCGCCCAGGCTCGCATCGAAGCAGACGCAGTCAAGGCTTGCATGGAGAAATTCAATGGATCCGAAGACTCGGTATTCAAGGCGCGCGCCGTAACAATCAAAGAAGAGCGGGCAGAGCTCGTCAAGCATCATTTATGGGTGCTGTGGACCGACTACTTCAAACCGGAGCACCTTGAAAAGTACCCACAACTTCACACTCTCTTCTGGAAAGCAACCAAGGCTGCAGGCGAGAGCAAGAAAACCAACGACACGGCGGTTGCGCAAGATCTCCTCAGTCAAATTGCCGAGATTGACAAGATCTTCTGGGAAACGAAAAAATAAGTTCGTTCCCGCTGAATGCCATAAAGGAGAGGCCTTCGGGCCTCTCCTTTATATTCCTCCGGAAACTGGAGGTAACACAGCCAGTTCATCGCTGGATGACACTGCTGCCTCTGGTTCGGCAGGCTCGCCATTAAGCCATATCTTTGAAATTGAGATCATCCGAGCCAAGGCGTCTCCACTAGCTGCGACAGCTGCATCAAGAGCCGCCTGAACCGAATCCGCCTCCACTTCCATACTCGACGTACCAGCTGCCTCGCGTGCGCCTGCGAAAAACTTCACGGTCACCATAAGATCCTCAGCCTTCTCATCGAAATACAACATTACATTGGCTGCCGAATAAAACTGTCCAAAAATTCCATTGTGGTCGATCACTCCGACAACCCCTTCGGCAGGGGAAAAGGATAGCGCTAACAGCAGAGACTGGCGGATTCGCCGGAGAAGCTGCCAGCTAACATCGATCATAGGGCCCTTGCGGACTTAAAAAATAACGACGCCCAAAGGTTGCTACATTAACATGGCCATTAAGGGGAGAAACTCATGTATAGGCCAGCTGCATTGCGGGCATTCTTGCTCATCGGTGCTTCCGCGTTATTGTTTTCCAGCTGCGCTGCAGCATCATCTGACACGCTTGCAGGCAACACCGCAAAGCCCTTCCCCGCCTCAAAAGGATCGTCGATAAAGCCTAACGCACATCCTGGCACAACAGCTGACTCGACTACGACGACGATACCGAATCTTCCTGCTCCCGCTCCCTTGCTCCCCTTCACATCTTCAGCAATTGCCGGAGAGGGCATTTGGAGTTCTGCTGGCAGACTTGTCGGCGGGCTTCCAGCTGTCTATGAAACTAAACTCGTACCACCTGGCGGCAAGCAACCAGCGGGACTTGCATGGATGGATACCAAGCTGCTTTCCGCGAGACTGTACTCTGGATCTATCAGCCCAGGCGGCGGACCATACAAATATACCGCGCCAATCCAACCTGCTCAGGCTGCTTCGCTCGTCGCAGCGTTCAACGGCGGTTTTATCATGAGCGTTGCTCATGGAGGCTATTACACGCAAGGCCGCGTCATAGACCCGCTTGTACCGGGTGCAGCCTCTCTTGTCATCTACTCCAACGGAAGCGTTAACGTGGGCGCGTGGGGCAGCGACGTAAACATGACCTCGAATGTTGCCAGCGTGCGCCAAAACTTGGTGCCTTTGGTGGCCGGAGGCCAGCCTACGGCAGCAGCGGCAAGTCCAAATTGGCAAACTTGGGGTGCAACTTGCGGAGCGAATTCGTGCATTGGACCGGGTCTTGAATACCAATGGCGTTCCGCATTGGGCATTACCGCTGACGGCGCCTTAGTATATGTGACTGGACCGGCAGTTGACCCACTCCAGCTTGCGCAACTCCTGGTCCGCGCGGGGGTTATTCGCGGCATGGAACTTGACATCAACCCTTACTGGACCGTATTGGCAACATATGATCCGGGTCAAAGCGGCCTTGCCGCACCATCCAACGGAAGCAAATTACTCTCGGCTACCACCCAAGGACCTGCAACCTTCTTCGAAAACTGGTGGGCGCGTGATTTCATAACCATGTCGGAACGATCCACCACGGCAAACTGACCTAAAATCCGCACACCGCACAATACCTAGAGCCATTAGACGGACTGCAAATCCCTGAAGTGCCGCATAGGCAGTCTCGGCAGACTTGCTCAGCGCTAACGATACGGAGTTAGGAAGGTTTCTACGGCTGGACTTGGTCCATCAAAACAGCCACACGGGCTGGTTGACGCCAAACGCTTGAGGGCTGCGCGACCGGGTTTTTCAAGGAACCTTTTTCAGTCTTGAGCCATATGCGGCATCATCGCTAGTTTGGTTATTAGATGGCATGGCTCAGCGATGGGCTCTGCCCAACACATTTAGAAAATAGGACCCTTAGTCTCTCGCAGGTGGCTGACAGTCGCCGGAATTAAGCAGGAATCCTCTGCAAAGGCCTCTTGATTCCGGCAAGTTCTCGAAGTCCGGTCGTGGCGACCAGACACCCAGACGTTCCCCCTTCGGCGTCCTCGTCAAAGCTAGCATTTCACTCTATCAGTCGCCGGCGATCGTTGGCTTTGCAAAGCTTTTCTTAAACCCTGGTCTTTGCACAGCACTTTTCTAAATCTGTGCCTCTTACAGGCCAGGTTTCGACTGTGTCTAATACATTCCTCGTAGAGAAATTGCAACTCGCGATCCGGTACCACATACGTATTACAAACTTTCCCTGTCTAGGAAGAGGAGAGCGGTATGCATACTTATAGTTGCAGTTGTACTCAGTGTGATTGATCAAGCCAGCCAGGCACGTCCTGAATGCTCGCAAGGACCACATCTGGCTGGTTTCGTGAATTCATTTTCTGGTACATTTCAGGAGTGGTAACACCTGATAATACGAGCACGGTAGTGGCGCCTAGTGTCCTCCCCAATCTGACATCTTGTGAAGGCTGATCGCCTATGACTGCGATGGCCTCTGGCGGAAGAGACAACTGGCTTTTTATGACGGCCGCTATTGTCGGTGATGGTTTTCCAAGAACTACCGGACGGCGTCCGGCGGTGTACGCGACTGCCAACGCCAGTGAACCGGCGGAGGGTATGATGTGGTTTTCCAGCGGATAGCCTCTGTCAAGATTGGTGACATAAAAAGCGGCACCCTGTCGTACTGCCTCGGCTGCAGCGGTTAGTCGGGTTAGATTCACGTCGGGATCAGTGCCAATAAGGACTACTTCAGCAGTTCCTCCTTCGTCATCGGACAGGACTGTCATATCCGCTTGTGCAAGGCGATCCCGCAATGTTTTGCTACCCATGACATATACGCGGGACTCACTATGGCGCTCAGACAGGTATCTTACAGAAACCGTTCCAGCAGATATGATTTCTTCTTTGACTACTGGCAACCCGCTAGATACCAGCCGATCAGCAATATCCTCATCAGATAATTGGTTTTCCTGGGTACAGAAAATCAATCGATACCCAGAACTACGCAGAATATCCAGTGTCTCTAATGCACCAAGAAGTGGTTTTCGTCCGCGTACCAAGGTACCGTCGACGTCAAGCACGATGCCTCGTATAGACATTTTCGCTCCTTCTAACACTCACTAGATATCGATTACATGGTACGTCCACCGTTGACCAATATTGTTTGACCGGTTACAAAAGCACTGGCGTCAGAGAGCAAGTATGCCAACGTTCCAAAAATATCATCTGGATAGGCGAGGCGTCCGAGAGGAGTGCTGGAAACATCGTACTTATCTATATTCGCCAGTGCTCTGCTTGCCTCAGTATCGGTAAAGCCTGGAGCTATCGCATTGACGCGGATACCACGACTACCGAGCTCTCTAGCCAGGGCCCTCGTTAGCGATATCACCGCTCCTTTTGAAGCTACATAATGGGGAAACCCATTTGATCCGGTATAGGCCACCTCTGAAGCCATGTTGACTACTGCGGGGTGGGACGACCCTATTAATACGGGAGCAAATGCGCGGATGCTCAGCCAGACTCCCTTTACATTGACTGCCATCACCCGATCCCACTCGTCAACCGGAATTAGCTCGAAGCTTCGTCGCTTGAGGCCGTCGTAGATAGCAGCGTTGTTGACAAGTCCGTCCAAGGCGCCCCAATGTTGCATAATCCATTTAACTGCCGTATCAAGTTGGTCTTCTGCGGTCACATCGATTCGCAATTGAGCGATTTTACCCTGGTCGTATTCTTGGACGTCTCCGTTGGCATCCGAGGGTGAATAGCTTCTATCAAGGCTAAGTACCAGCGCACCCCTCTTTGCTAACTCCTCTGCGAAGTATCGGCCGAGTCCTTGCCCTCCCCCGGTGACTACAATTCGCATTCCATGCATGTCTATCATCACGTTATCCTCGCAAGAAGTCTTTGATATCTCTTCCCAAATACAAAGTTTTGGCTTCTAAGTATTCAAGGAGTCCTTCCCGGCCCTTTTCACGACCTAAACCACTGGCCTTCCTACCGCCAAATGGTACCTGAACGGCTGTATGGTGCACGGCATTGACCCACACTGAACCTGCTTCGATTTCATCTGCCAAGCGCCAGCCTCGTCCAAGATCACTACAAAAAACGTAACCTGCCAATCCATAAGGGCTGGAGTTTGCCAAATCTATGGCGTTTTCCAAGCGGTCCACGGCAGTGACAGCGACAACCGGACCAAAGGTTTCCTCTTTCATTACGAGCATTTCCGGGCTTGCGTCTGCCAACACTGTGGGGGGTACAAAATAACCATTTTCGTAGCCTTCGCCATTTAGGCGATTTCCTCCACATAACAGACGGGCTCCATGGTCAACCGCATCTTGGATATGC
>JAJYFX010000165.1 GCA_021785315.1 Actinomycetes bacterium
CAATACGCAACGGCTGTCGACCATCTGCACCGATCAGAGCTCGGATAGGTGGGTTTACGCCTCGATTCACACTTCTGTGCTCCGGCTTGAGCCTGAGGCATAGCTTCTCAGCTCGGAAAGACCCCGGCCAGCTGGATAGCCACCACACTAACCTATTATCGCCCTGGCCGTCAGGCTGTACAAACATATCAAATCCGCGACGCCAGTTCCAAAATGAACTCGCTGGCGATGCTCCTGAGTTCGCTGCAAACAATGGGCACGAGCCGAGCCTGGCAAATAATACGACCGAGTGTAATCCAGGATCTTCCTCCTCCGCTGAAGAAGGAGTTGTTAATTGCTCCCCAAAATATGTCGCGCCGTTGGATCAACACGCCCGACGGCTGCGTGTTGCGAATTGTGCAAAGTCATAGAAAATCTAAAACCCATTAGCAGGAAGACACTGCTGCAGCAAACTTGCCGTGGTTCAATTGGTCAGCGGCAAAGCAGAGTCCATGATTTTCCAGAGGAAAAGAGCCTTTCCTTTACCTCTCACCTAGGCTTCCAAGCTAGTTCAGTAACATCGGAGACCCCGGCAACTTTTCCTCCGCGCGCCAATCAACCTTCAAATTCAGCCAAGCCAATTCCGCCCTGTCGAAGGCGTAATGCTATCGATAGTGGTCAAATTGGATTTCACAAATCATAAATTCTGATCTTTTCCTTATAAATACCTAAGTTTTTACTGATGGTCATACATGTTCCTCAAACAAACGATGAAATACGTCTTAAGTTGCTATATCGTCTAAAGCAATGAACTCAAATCTTCAGCCCCCAGACCGTAACCTTGCCCTTGAACTTGTCCGCGTAACTGAGGTGGCGGCTCTTTCTGCCGCCCGCTGGATGGGCCGCGGTGATAAAAATGGAGCAGACAATGCTGCCGTAGAAGCCATGAGAGTGATCCTGCGCTCTGTACCGATGGACGGATTAGTAGTCATAGGCGAGGGTGAAAAAGATGAAGCCCCAATGCTTTATAACGGCGAGAAAATTGGTGACGGAAGTGCCCCACGGGTTGATATTGCGGTCGACCCTATCGACGGCACAACCCCCACAGCCATGGGCCGAGGAGGCGCGCTATCAGTAATTGCTGTTTCTGAGCGCGGAACCATGTTCAACCCGGGTCCTTGTTTTTATATGGAAAAGATCGCCGTGGGTCCTGAAGGCGCCGGGTCGATAGATCTCAATCTGAGTCCTACTGAAAACCTTCAGGCGCTCGCGAAGGTGAAGGGCGTATCGGTTAGGGATCTGACTGCTGTGATTCTTGACCGGGACCGACACAAGGAGCTGATAGAAGAAGTCCGTACGGCAGGGGCAAGGATAAGGCTGATCACTGATGGCGACGTTGCTGGCGCCATATCCACCGCCTGGCCCGAATCTGGATCAGATATCCTTTTCGGAATCGGTGGCACGCCCGAGGGAATTATTGCAGCGGCAGCGCTCAAATGCATGGGTGGAGAGATACAGGGTCGTTTGTGGCCGAGAAACGAAGAGGAGAAAAGATCGGCTCAAGATCTAGGCTACGACTTCGACAAGGTTCTTATGACAAATGACCTGGTAAGTTCTAATAATTGCTTCTTTGCGGCAACTGGCGTCACTGACGGCGAGCTGATGCGCGGCGTCAGATTCAGCTCCACAGGTGCTTTTACGCAGAGTCTTGTGATGCGCTCTAAATCAGGAACGGTTCGCAGAGTTGATGCGCATCATCGTCTGGAAAAGCTCCAGGAGTTCAGCGTCATTCCATTCTCATAATCAATCAACCATCGGCATGTGTTTGCGCGATTAGACCCACAGCCTTCAAAAAAACGGTTCAGGATTTCCGGGCCAACCACATATGCAGCCTCAACATTAGACAGTTCCAGCTGGTATAGAAGTTCCCTGACGACTAGCGACCCGATTCCTAGACGGCGAAATTCTTTTTCCACTACAACCGACCTAATAAGTCCTACGGTCGAACGGTGGTTGGCGCTTCCGCATGCTATGAGCTTTCCATGACTATAAATGGAAACAACGATATGTTCCTGCCCATCGCATCTCAAACGCACATCGTCACAAGGCCAAAATGCAGAAGATGACACGCCATTTTCAGCCACCATTTTGTAAATCGCAAGATCTCCGGAGAAGTGGGTGAATACCTCCATCGACATGCCTGCTTGATGTACCATCCTGCTCGGCTCGAATCGGAAGTCACTGGAAAGCTCCCAATATCCGTGAACTGGACTCAACATCATTTCAAAGGAGTTCACTTTTTCTCTAAAGAGCACAGACTTCATGATCCTTTGTGCAGCGTCAATTTCCGCACTGTCTGCGGGATTTATAAGCGTCACGTGAGGGACATAGGGTCGAGTATTGGACTTGTACAGATCTGACGAAACTAGCCGGGCTTGCAGAGACGCCATCTCGGAAAGCCCGGAACCACCTACAGAAAGATAGAGAACTGGTGATACGGGATAAAATGTCCCGGCGGGCCCCACCTCGAATTGGTATTCCGGAGTCTCCGCGGCAATCTTTCGTAGGCGATAGATTTCAGCATCGACATCTTGGCGATACAGATTGGCAGGTGGCACCAGAGTTATATGCGGCAAGATTCTGCCGATTCCGAACCCGCCCAGACAGCCGCGCAGGCCATCCACCATGTTTGCATTCAGCCCAGAGAAATGATGAATTAGCCCAATCCGGTATCTATTCATGCGCCTCCCTGGGGGCCCCTAAAGCCCAAGGCTCAATTCGCCACACTCAAACTATCTAATTGCTGCTCCGTGGGTAGCCGCCAGTTCAAGACGAACATGCGCTCTCCTAAGGGCTGCTTCAACCCCAGCGTCGGTGGAGTTCCTGAGAGTCTCCTCAGCCCTATTCAAAGCAGCCTGAGCTCGCTCCATATCGATTTCCGCCGGGAGCTCAGCGATATCGGCAAGCACCCTTACCACCGAATTCGCCACATGCACGAATCCTGCATGAACTGCAGCTTTTTGCAGCTCGCCCGTAGCGGTCGTCACCGTCACAACGCAGGGCTCAATATTTCCAATAAAAGGCGCGTGCCCGGCCATAAATGCGATGTCGCCGCTGCCGGAACGCAACACCACCATCGTGGCGTCGCTCTTGATCAAGGTACGCTCAGGAGTGACCAGCGAGAAGGGAAAAGAGTTAGCCACTGTCTAGCCTTCCTGAAGCGACTTAGCCTTTGCCAAAACAGCCTCGACGCCACCGACGTTTAGGAATGCCTGCTCAGGGATGTCATCGAGTTCGCCGTTTACCAATGCCTCAAAAGATTCGATAGTCTCTTGGATCGGAACATAAATACCCTTCAGTCCTGTGAAGACCTCGCCGACAAATAGTGGCTGAGACAAGAACCTCTGGATCTTTCGGGCCCGGTACACCGTCACCCTGTCCTCTTCGGAAAGCTCATCCATTCCAAGAATTGCAATGATGTCCTGCAGTTCCTTATACCGCTGAAGAACCTCTTGGACACGAATGGTGATGTTGTAATGCCTATCACCAACTATGTGGGGAGCTAGCACGTTCGAAGTCGATGCGAGCGGGTCGACTGCCGGATAGATCCCGAGTGAGGCAATCTGGCGTGAAAGCTCTGTTGTGGCATCAAGGTGCGTAAAGGTAGTGAACGGAGCCGGGTCGGTATAGTCGTCAGCAGGAACATATACCGCTTGGAGCGAGGTGATCGACCGGCCCTTAGTGGATGTGATGCGCTCCTGCAGGGCCCCCATCTCATCAGCCAATGTTGGCTGATAACCCACGGCCGCCGGCATACGCCCAAGCAGCGTCGAAACCTCAGACCCCGCCTGCACGAAACGAAAAATATTGTCAATAAACAGCAAAACATCCTGTCCCTTGACATCCCGGAAATATTCAGCCATCGTCAAAGCCGAAAGCGCGACACGCAGCCTGACTCCAGGCGGCTCGTCCATCTGGCCGTAGACCAAAGCTGCCTTTTCTATGACGCCTGACTCTTGCATCTCCAGCCAAAGGTCAGTACCTTCCCTGGTACGTTCACCAACGCCGGCAAATACCGATACGCCACCATGATGCTGGGCGACTCGGTTGATCATTTCCATGATCAAAACCGTCTTTCCCACGCCGGCACCACCAAATAGTCCAATCTTTCCACCCTGGACATATGGTTCAAGGAGGTCTATAACCTTGATGCCCGTCTCGAACATCTGCGCCCGGGGCTCCAGATTTGCAAAGAGCGGGGCCTCTCTGTGGATTTGCCAAGTGTCCTCGATACCCGCGTCAATCTTGTCGACGTCGAGGGGCTTGCCGGTCACATTGAAAACGTGCCCCAAAACGCCGGACCCCACAGGCACGGAAATGCCTTTCCCGGTATTACGCACCACCGTGCCACGTCGAAGACCGTCGGTCGGCTTCAAACATACACAGCGGACACGTCCCTCGCCAATCTGCTGGGCGACCTCGGCAATGATGGTCACCATGTCACCATCCACCTCGAGATCCATTTCAACTGCCATGTTAATTTCAGGTATGAACTCTGGTGGAAACTCGACGTCCACAACAGGACCTGCAATTGCGACCACTCGGCCGTCTTCAGTCTTGATTGCCATGTCAGCCACGGTACTCATTGCACAATGCTCCTATCAATAGCGTGGAAAGCACCTCTGTAGATATTACGTTTAGGGTTCGAAATTTAGGCAACGACGGACCTCTGACTGCGATAAGTCAACAAGTAGGTCTCGTCAATTATCTTCGAACCAGCCCCAAGCGCTTCGGCTCCACCTACAATCTCGGTTATTTCAGTGGTAATAGCGTCTTGACGGGCTCTATTCATGATGCGGCTTAGGGTCTTTATCAACTCTTCCGCGTTGTCGGATGCCGCCTTCATGGCCCGCTGCCTTGCGGCATGCTCGGATGCAGATGCCTCGAGCAGAATCGCAAAGATAGTCTCTTCCACAAACATTCGAAGAAGCGGCTCGACAATTGCCTCGGGCGACGGCTCGATCTCGAAATCAAGAGGCGGAACATCCTCATTGCGACCGAACTTGTCCGGGTCCAATGGAAGGAGCCTTGTGATCTCAAGCTGCTGGTTACCAGCAGAATAGAACCGGTTCGAAACAACGTCGAAGCTTTCGACCTCGCCGGACTCATATGCAGCCAGAATTGGTGCAGCAATTTGTCTGGCCTGATCGTAGTTAGGACGGTCAGTCACCTGAGTGAACGAGGCATCGATGGGCACCCCTCGATATTTCAAATAACTGTTCGCTTTCCGGCCAACCGCAACCAGAAAACTCCCCTTGCCCGCCTTTTCAAATGAGATCG
>JAJYFX010000166.1 GCA_021785315.1 Actinomycetes bacterium
GCACCGCCGAAAGTGCATCCACCTTCGCTTGAGGCCAGCGGGAAAGGTTTGCCAACGTGCGGTTCTTCACCTTGCCGTCTTCACGGTAGCTCTCACGCAGCAGTATCGCCGGTGCAGAGCCGCGGTTGGGCACCTTCGCTATGTACATGTCGACAATGATAGCATAATACCGTGACTAGATCAAGTATTACCAGCAGTCGCTATTATCTACTCATATCACTACATGACTACACTACTACTTTTCTGAAGGCGCGTAATAGCTGATAACGGCTTTGAAATGTTGGCTACATGTAGAAAATCAGGGTGAACTTCGGTCTAGGTGACCATTGGTCACCTAAGGTACCATCGGTTTCGTGTTCATCGAGAAATCCAAGTATCTTTCATCTACCCGTGTGCGGATAATGGATAAGGAGCTGGCAGATGGAGTGTGGAAGAAAAAGCTCATCCGTCATGTCGGTACCGCTAAGTCAGATCTCGATCTGGCTGTTTTCATGCAAAAGGCCAAGGAGATGCTGTTTCAGCTTGAAAGGCCAGGCCAGCTTGATCTTGAATTTGGAGATATAAGAAACCGAAGCGGCCTTAGGGTGACTGGCGAGTACCACGAGACTTCCTGAGACTTCCTAGCAGCATCAACCTGCACCATCTACCAGGAAGTCTTTTAGTTTGGAGATTGCCCTTGATCGATGGGACAGTTCTGACTTTTCATCTGACGTCATCTCGCCGAATGTTCGTCCGTCGCCCCCGAGGGGCGCAAACATGGGGTCGTATCCGAACCCATTGGAACCCCTCTCCTGGTCACTCAAGTGGCCATCGCATCGTCCCTCGAAATACAGGGCATCTTCAAGGGCGGCACCAGGCGCACACAGACATAGGACGGTTTCGAAATGAGCCGTTCGGTCGCTTATGCCTTCCAACATAGAAAAGAGCTTGGATCTGTTGGCGGCATCGGTGCTGCCGGGTCCGGCAAATCTGGCAGAATGGACTCCTGGTCTGCCGCCCAGGGCATCTACGAACAGGCCTGAATCATCTGCCAACGCGATACAACCCAAACTATTAGCCGCGCTCCTGGCCTTTTTGAAAGCGTTTTCGGTAAGAGTTCCACCGTCTTCAACTACGAGGGGAAGGTCGGCGACTACAACAATTTCCGCTGTTTCCCCAAGAATGCCCTCGAACTCCTTGACCTTAGCGATGTTGGTAGTTGCAAGAACTATTTGTATCAACTATCAGTTCCGAAAAAGCTCAGGTTTTGGTGACGGAAGCGAGGACAACGCCTTGTCCTGAATCTCGAGAATCTCGGCAATCCCATGCTCGGCCAAAGATAGCATGTCGTCGAGCTGAGACTTGGTATACGGCGCATTTTCTGCCGTTCCCTGAACTTCTACAAAATAGCCTTCCGAGGTCATGGCGACATTCATGTCCACCTCAGCCCTCACGTCTTCGGAATAATTCAGGTCAAGGAGCGCGACGCCGTCCACTATGCCGACCGACACCGCGGCACAGGATGAAAGCAGAACGCTTCGACCAACCCTGTACGCCTGTTCCATTCGCGAAATAGCATCAGCCAGTGCAACGTAAGCACCGCAAATCGATGCGGTACGGGTCCCGCCATCGGCCTGGAGCACGTCGCAATCCACAATCAACTGCTTTTCGCCTAGAGCGCTAAGGTCGACAACCGCCCGAATCGACCTCCCAATCAAGCGCTGGATCTCCTGCGTCCGCCCACTCTGCCGACCTTTGACGGCCTCGCGGCTTACCCTTTCGGACGACGATCCTGGCAGGAGGGAATACTCAGCGGTGATCCACCCTTTGCCAGTGCCACGAAGCCACGGGGGAACTCTCTCATCAAGAGAGACCGTGCAAAGAACCCGAGTTCTTCCCATGGTCACCAGGACCGATCCAAGCGCCATTTCCGTGTAGTCACGTTCAAACGTGCACAGCCTAATCTCATCTGATTGCCGTCCATCTATTCTCACTCAGAGAATTCCTTTCCAACTGACCTGCTGCGCGTCTTCGAGCTCAGGCCCTAACAGCCTATGGCCCAACTCCTTGAATCGCTCCGGATCTCCTGACGACAAAAACGTGTACTTCCCAGCCGCATTTTCGGGAGCTGAGAGACCAGAACCTGCGAGGACCGCCTTGACCTCGAAAGCAGTCTCCTCTGCAGAAGATATCAAGACTACTTCCCGGCCAACTATATCTTGAATAACGCGCGCCAAAAACGGATAGTGCGTGCATCCAAGCAAAAGGGTGTCAACTTTGGCATTTTTGATTGGATCCAATAACCTTGACGCCAACACTTTCACCTGTTGTGAATCAGTCTCTCCGGCTTCGATAAACTCGACCAATCCCGGACAAGCTGCGCACGTCAGTTCAACTGTAGGATCCAAAGATTCGACTTCCCGCTGATAGGCTCCGGAGGAAATGGTGCCGACGGTGCCGATCACCCCAAGCCGGCCAGATTGAGAAGCGACAATTGCAGACCGTGCGCCCGGCCCTATTACCCCCAATATCGGACGATCGAACCTCTCGCTCAGCGAATCCAGGGCCACCGACGATGCGGTGTTGCATGCAACAATGACCATCTTCACGTCGAAAGTTGATATCAAATAATCGGTGATCTGGTGTGAGAAACCAATAACCTCTGCGGCATTCCTAGGCCCGTATGGGTAGCGGGCCGAGTCGCCCAAATAAACGAGAGACTCGTTTGGAACCAAGTCCACCAATGCGCGCACGATGGTTAGGCCGCCGAAGCCACTGTCAAAAATTCCAATCGGGCGCGAATCCACTCCAATCAGTTTATCCAGAGCAGTGACTCAAAATTCGAATAGTTCGCCAATCTATCCGGGAAAATTACAGCGCCTTGACCTGAATACCTTGAAAACTCAGTGCGATTAGAAGTAGATGATCTTTTTAGCCCGCTCGGTCACCTGATCGATATCATCGGTCCAAGCTCCAGTTGAGAGATACTTCCAGCCTCCATCACACACGACAGTGACAATAGTTCCTTCGTCGATAGAACTGGCACACTTCACGGCTCCCGCCATTATCGCGCCGGAAGAGATCCCAACGAATAGGCCAACCTCAGTCAGCTTCTGCGTCCACTCGATTGACTCCTTAGGGCCGACTACTGTCTTGCGATCCAGGAGATGCTCTCCATCGCCATCCAAAAAAATCGGTGGTATATAGCCGTCATCCAGATTTCGCAAACCATCGACCATCTCACCCGCAGGCGGCTCGATTGCCCAGACCTGGATCTGGGGATTCATCTCCTTTAGGAAGTGACCGACACCCATAAGTGTTCCCGAAGTTCCCAGGCCGGCAATGAAATGAGTGACCTCGGGCACATCTTTCCAAATTTCCGGTCCTGTGGTTTCGTAGTGAGCTCTAGGATTAGCCGGATTTGCATATTGGTAGAGAAAGACCCATTCGGGATGCTCCTCAGCCATCGCCCTTGCCATTTTTACTGCGCCATTTGAGCCTTCAGAGCCTGGTGACTCGATGATCTCTGCACCCCACACCTGAAGAAGCTGCTTTCGTTCGATGGAAACATTGGTCGGCAGTACGATCTTTAGGTTATAGCCCCTTACTTTGCACAACATCGCTAGTCCGATTCCGGTATTGCCGGAAGATGGCTCCAACAGTGTCTGCCCGGGTTTGCCTCTCTGGAGAAGTCCGGAATTCTCGGCATCCTCTATCATGGCTAGCGCAATTCGATCTTTGACTGATCCTCCGGGATTCTGACCCTCAAGTTTAGCAATGATTCGGACCCTCGGATTGGGACTTAGCTGGCTAACGTCGACCATTGGAGTGTTGCCTATCAAGTCCAAAATACTAGAGTAAACAGCCATCAAAATTTCTTTCTCTAATCAATACGAAAACTCTCACGCCTAGTTGGCTAGAAAGAACCGCCAGCTACGGCAGGCAGTATCGAGATAACATCGCCCTCGGCAACTTTGGTATCAAGCTTTTCAAGATATCTAACGTCATCGTCGTTGAGATAAACGTTTACGAAACGATGTAACGACCCGTCAGCCGAGACCACCTGATTTCCAAGACCAGGAAAGCTGCCACTTAGAGCTTTCAGTATCTCACCTATGGTCTCGCCTTCAACGAAGACACTGGCCTGACCGCTCGCTGCGGCACGAAGCACTGTCGGTAGGCGAACTTCTATTGCCACGGCTCCTCCTGAAAGTTGACTTAATCGATTATTATTCTAGCAATTAAGACTAACAACCGATTCTTCAACTATGTTCCCATCAACGATACAAAATGAGCGCAGTATCGGATCTTTGTGTTTTAGAGACACCAAAATGTAATGCCAATCGGGATCAGGAGCCTGAGCCACATCGGTCGGAGATGGGAATGCTTCGGAATGGGTATGCGAATGCATGACACCGATAATCGATGTGCCATTTCTCTCAGCATCCCTGTCAGCTTTTAGATAGTCGGACGGATTCACCGTATAGATGCGAGCCGATGCGGCATCATTTCGAGCCTTGTAAAATTTCGTAACTTGGTCTCCGATTCCGCCAATCAGACCGCAGGCTTCGAGCGGATATTCACGGATAGCATGCGCAATCATCTCATCAAGGTATATTTGCGGAATATTAAGCATCCTTGGCAGATTAGCTTGGTGAAGTACAAATGGTATCAAAAAGATCAAAACCAAATAAGCAGCCGGCAGCATCTGGGATAAAAATCGTATCCCAGAACAGAAAGGCGCGGCACGATTACGACATCGCGCAAACCTTTGAAGCTGGCATCGAACTGAAGGGTTCCGAAATCAAGTCGGTGAGACTGGGCAAAGCACAGCTTAGAGACAGTTTCGTGAGAGTCGACAACAACGAAGCCTGGCTCCTCCAGGCTCACATACCTCCCTACGACTTTGCGCACGGGTTTGGTTCCCATGATCCGGACCGGCCTAAAAAGCTCCTTCTGCACCGAGACGAGATCGAGGAGCTTGCAGTTAGAACCAAATTACAGTCGCTGACGATTATCCCGCTTGCCATTTATTTGAAGAATGGAAGGGCAAAAATTGAGATAGCCCTTGCCAAAGGCCGCAAGAGCTACGACAAAAGAGCAGCAATTGCCCAGCGGGACACTCAAAGAGACACTGAAAGAGAACTCGCCAGCGCACGAAGAAGATCCTAGGCGTCTACCCCATTCGGATTGCTAGAATGTATACAGACAAATAATCCACGGGGGTGACAGGCTTCGACTTTGGTCGTCGAGGTAGGAGAAGCGAGCCGTGGTCTCCGGAGCCACGTAAAAGAGCCGGAAACATAAAATAAACGACGAGCCACAACTCG
>JAJYFX010000167.1 GCA_021785315.1 Actinomycetes bacterium
GTTCTGTCCCCCAATCTCTGCGCCGCCAAAGACATAGACTGAGTTGCCAAGAGCAGCCAGCGCAGGGTAACGAACCGCGACCTTGAGCGTCGATATCTGCCTGAACGTGGTTCCATCGGTCGTTTCGAGCACCGCCGGATCCGCCGCGGAACCGTTGTAGCCGCCGGCGATCACCACGGACCCATTTACGCTTACGGCGGTGCAGTCCGATCGAGGCTGGGGCAGAGTGCCAATGACAGTTCCATTTCCACCCGACGACGGCACCGCTTCGACGCTACTCACCGTGCTGACGGATCCGCCACCGAACACCATGTAATCGCTTCCTACCACTGCCCCGGCAGCATCATGCACCGCGGCAGGCAAAGTGCCGTCCGGACTTAGAGCGCCGTTGGCAAGATTCAGGCGAAACACCCCGTTTGCGGACGTGTCCGCTGCAGTGAGGCCTCCAAGGATCACCAGTTCATTGTTGCCCGCCGGCAGCAACACCATCCGGCTGAGCGGATTTCGGAGCTGCCAG
Source organism: Actinomycetes bacterium (assembly GCA_021785315.1). The sequence goes on from JAJYFX010000167.1 coordinate 518, forward strand.
GTTGCCTTCGCCACATGAAGGGCAACCGGTGACGTAGACGTAGTTGGCGCAACAGAATTACTGACCGCTTTCTTTGCCGGCGCAGAAGCAGGCGAAGAACCGCACGCGCTGGCAACCATGGACAAAGCAACCAACGCCGATCCGCCAAGCAAGCTATTTAATCGAAATTCACTCAGCTTCGCCAATTTTGAATTGCTAAGAGCCTTCCAGATACCGACAGGCTGATCGAAACTAGCAAGTGTCATTGCTCAACCTTAGGTTGGACCTGATGCTGGACCGACCAGTCCAGTCCGGGAGAAATCGCATTCCTATTACCGCTTAGTCGCAATTTGCTTATCGGCAGGGCACTGGCCAGACCGCTCTAGAGCTCCCTGGGCTCGGTATCCTCGCCGTAAACGAGCACGCCAAAAAAGTCTCCTTCGCGCCGAGCAAGGTTGGCCTCGGTCTCAAGCCTCTTGAACTGGTTGCCGATCTTGGCCTGCCGATGGCGCAGGGATACGCTGTAACCCGCTTGCCTCCACCGATCAGCTAGCTGGTACACGGGCTTTAGCTCGTCGGACTCGGCAAAGAGAATCGTTACGTATCTCTGCGCCGCGCCCCGGGAAGAATCGGCATTATCTGACAGTATTGACATCACTCGCTCGAACCCGATCGAGAATCCAACGGCAGGGGAGCCTCTGCCGTAACGCTCGAGCATCTTGTCATATCGCCCGCCGCCGGCAATCGATGAACCCCAGCCTGGATAAGCCACCTCGAAGACCGTCCCGGTGTAATAGCCCATTCCCCGAACAACCGTCGGGTCGAGAGATACCGAGTAGTCTCCTCCGCCAAGATCCTCGGAGAATGAAGCTATTTTTTCTATCTGAGAAAGAGCCTCGTCGGCTACTCCGATCTCGGAGTAGAAATCCACCGGATCCCGTCCGCTTGACAGCTCCTGCAGCAACTTCATGGCTTTGTCTATCGACCCGGGGACAAATGACTTCGCTGCGAGCTCTTTCGCTACGCCATCGATTCCGACCTTGTCCAGCTTGTCCAGAATGATGAAAAACTCGCCTGCCCGGGATTCTTCGAACCCGCAATAGCGGTGGAACGACTCAAGGGCCCGGCGATCGTTGATCTTGATTTCGAACCCGCGTAGCGAAAGAGCCTTCAGAGCCTCCGCGGAAGCAGCGATAAGTTCGATCTCGCCCAAATAGCTGGGCTCTCCGAGAATGTCTATATCGCACTGGGTGAACTGGCGGAACCTCCCCTTTTGAGGACGCTCGGCTCTAAAAACCGGTCCGATCTGTATCGCCTTGAAGGGCATCGGAAGCAGCGCGTGGTTGTTTGCATAATACCTTGTCAACGGTACTGTCAAGTCGAAACGTAGAGCGAGATCACACAGGTCGTCTTCACTTTTGACCTCTGCCAGATCAAGCTTGTCGCCCCGCTTGAGTATCTTGAACAGAAGCTTCTCGTTCTCACCCCCTACACCGCCGGTCAGCCAGTCGATGTTCTCGATTATCGGAACCTCTACCTGGGTGAAACCATGCTTCGAGTAAGTTTCGAGGATCCTTGAGACAGCCCAGCTCCTGAGCTGTGCCTCCTTGGGCAGGATATCCCTCGTTCCTCTGGCGGGTGCGGCATTTTTGTTACTCAAGAGCAATCCCAAACATATATCGAGCCAAATGGCTGATCATTGACAAAGACCTAGCCTACATCGTACAAATTTCTGGAAAGTCTTATGCCCCACCTGCAGCTCGCGACAGCGACATTTAAAGCTAAGGTGAAATAGGGAAGACAAGATACAAGGAGGACGCAATGGCCAGTCCATGGGAATCTTCCTCCTCAAGCCGTTTTGGCGAAGAAAATAACCCGCAGGTGAACGACCGTCTCACCTATCCTCTCGCCTCATTCGGCCAGCGAGCCTTAGCATGGCTGATCGACCTCCTGATTATGGCGGCCATTGGCGAAGCCCTGGTCCGCATCAATCCCAGACTTGGCAACGATCTGAGCGCGCTGGTGGACCTCGGGTATATGGTGATCCTGCTCGGAGGACCGTTTGGCCAAACCGTTGGCGCGAAGGTCGCCAGAGTGAGGGTCATCAATCTAAATGGAAGCAAGCTTGGCTATTTGAGGGCCACTGTCAGATATCTCGTCTCGGGAATAAGCGCGATCATTCTAGGTCTCGGCTATCTCATGATGCTCAGAGACGCTAAACGTCAGACTCTGCATGACAAAGTGGCCGGATCACTGGTAATCTCCGTTGCGCATGGGAACGGTTTCGAGCCCCTTGACTGAGACTCCCCGCAACTGCGGTTGAGTCCCCCCGTATGCTCAAGTGATCCCAACCGGTACAAAGAACCACCGGCGAAGCCCGACTCAATTTGAGTTGTACCCGCTGGCAGTTATTTCCCAGTGCAGTTGAACCGCGATGAGACCTCGCCGGCCGCGGTCCTGTTTGAACTTATCCCTCGTTTGCCGTAGAGCTGAGTTTTTGTCCAAAAACGGGCTGGTGCAGGAGCTCTAGACAAGCGCCATGCGGGTGTCCCGCATAGCGGATGTACGCTTGCTGCCCTTTCAGCCTACGGCTCACATAATTGTAAGTATTGCCGCCGACGAAGTTGACAGCGCTCCAGCTGACTACTAAGGTGACTCCAAATTGAATACCGCGAGGTGCCCCTTATGTGGGGAGAATCGGGAAGTCGGTGAGAATCCGGCACGGACCCGCCACTGTAAGCGTGGAGTTTGCGTCTTTGACCACTGGATGCTTGGCCATCTGGGAAGGTGACGCGAATGGCGATGCGCAAGTCAGGAGACCGGCCTCGACGGTAAGGACATAGCCTGCCTGTGGAACGGCAGCTTGGCAACGGGAGGCTTGCCTGGTGTTTACATTTCCATCCTCGCACACCCTTTTTAGTTTCACGCGAGCAGAACTGTCTCGGGAGGGGGTGACACAATGACGACCAAATCCAAGAAAGCAACGGTGACGGCATACCGCAAAGCATGCCAGCCGACCGGTATAGGCCTGTCTCACTACGTACTGGTAGTAAACACGCCGGCTCACCAAGAAGAGAACGAGGGCAGAGCCGATGTCGCTTGACGCTTTGAACCCATCACACTTCTTGCGGCACAAGAGACCGGACTGGCGGACTCTGCAAAGTCCAACAGCAGAGCTAAACGGAGAGTGAGCAAATGACCGACACCCGCTTGATCTCTGACGCCAGTCCATCCTTGGTGAGGTTCGATATTCACCATCCGGAATATGAAGCAGTCATCGATGCAGATACCGCCTTTTGGTCGCTAGTCAGAAAAGACGTTTCGAAAGAAATCCTCACAGATACAGGGTTCCTGGAGAAGATAAGCGAAAACAGGCGAGCATTCGCCGAAGAAATGGACCATTTGCGATTCGGCCTGGTTCCATCGGCGGTGTACTTTAACCCCACCGAGCGCTGCAATCTGAACTGTACCTACTGCTATTTACCGGAATCCATGCGTCGGCACGGCCAAAATATGTCCAAGGAACAGCTGACTGAAGCCCTTGACCTGCTTCTCGACTATTTCCGCAGGCAGATGCCACCCGATGTGAAGCCACAGCTGATCTTTCACGGTTCCGAGCCAATGCTCAATCGGGCAAATGTATTCGCCACCATCGATCACTTCAAAGACGACTTCATTTTCGGGATACAAACTAACGGAACGCTGCTCGACTCAGAAGCCATTGAGTTCATAACTTCAAGGGGCATAAGTCTCGGCTTGTCCCTGGACGGACCTACGGCTGAGATAACAAACCGGACAAGGCACACCTTCAGCGGACATGGGATCCACGATCGTGTAATAGATGTGATGGAGAGCCTGCGCGGATACCAAAACTATTCGGTGATCACAACTGTAACGACCCAGAACCTCGAGCACCTGACCGAAATGGTGGAGCTTTTCCACTCCCTGGAAGTGCCAACATGCATGCTCAACCAGGTGCGCTGCACGCTTCCTGGAGGCCTGCAGGTCCGTCCTAGCGATGACGACTTCACAAGGTCGTACATCAAAGCGCTCGAGAGGACTCACGAACTCTATTCGGAGACAGGACGCAAGTTAGTAGTAGCCAATTTTGCCAACATCGTGCTAGCTGTCGTGGCACCCACCGCTCGAAGGCTGATGTGCGACATCTCCCCCTGCGGCGGAGGCCGCTGCTTCTTCGCGGTCAATGCCCGCGGAGATCTCTTCCCGTGCAGCGAATTCATAGGCCTCCCTACCTTCAATGGCGGAAACCTTTTCAGCGGGGGACTCGAGACCTGCTTCGAAACGAGCGCTTTCCAAAGCGTGACGGGGCGTAAGATCGAAGAGATCGACGAGTGCGGAACATGTCCAATCCGCCATTTCTGCGGAGCTCCCTGTCCCGCCGAAGCGCACGAGATCAACGGCGGAATCAACCAGCGCGGCGCATTCTGCGACTTTTACAAGGACCAAGTGCGCTATGTGCTCAGACTCATAGCAGATGGCATTGAGAATGACTTTCTGTGGGACAACTGGGACAAGGGAATTCCAACAGTTTTCGACATGAACATGAAATGATGGGATTCCATATCCGCGCATGATCACTAAGACCGATCCCGCCTGCTAGGACCTGTTATAGTCTCCCTGGCAATCGTCCAAAGGGTGGACGGCACGGCCTCCACCCTTGTCTTTGCCTGTGCACCCCGGCCCGAACCGTGTCTGGCGAAGGGGAGCAAAAGAGCGGCCAGATAAAGCGTCTGGGCCCGGAAGATGATGCCGCTTACGCCGCTGGCACCCGGGAA
>JAJYFX010000168.1 GCA_021785315.1 Actinomycetes bacterium
ACCGCCAGGCGGATCAGAGTCTGGAGCCGCTTCCCAAGCCGTCGATCGACACCGGCGCCGGCTTGGAGAGAATACTTCCGATTTTGCAGGGTGAAAGTTCGGTGTATGACACTGATGCGGTCAAGCCGATTCTGGAGGTTGCTTCCGAGGTAACTAAAACCAAGTACGGCAAGTCGGATGCCAGCGATACTGCGCTGCGTATTATGGCGGATCACGCCCGGTCGATGTCTTTCCTAGTAGCCGATGGTGTCTATCCTTCAAACGAAGGCCGTGGCTATGTGCTGCGAAGGATAATTAGGCGCGCCGCGCTCCGGTCATTTAGTCTCGGGGTCGAGAAGTCGGTCACGCCTCAGCTGGTAGAATCGGTCGTTTCTGTCATGGGGCAGGCCTACCCTGAGTTGACGGAGAACAAGGATTTTATTATTTCAGTAATCGCGCGCGAAGAGGAGCGATTCCGAAACACATTGAAGTCGGGGAGCGTTTTGCTCGACCAAGAGCTCGAGACAAATGCGTTGGTATCGGGCGAGGCGGCCTTTAAGCTGCACGATACATATGGATTCCCCATAGAGCTGACTGAGGAGATCGCCGCAGACCGCGGTGTGGGCGTGGATAAGCATGGTTTTGATTCCCAGATGAAGGTTCAGAAGGAGCGGGCGCGTGCAGCTGGCAAAGAAGGGGGCCTGGACCCTGAGCTGGCTGAGCAATACCGTGAAATTCTCGAACAGTTCGGGATAACCTATTTTTCTGGTTATGATCGGGTGTCGGATTCCGGCCGCCTGGTGGGAATTGTCAAGAGGGCAAAATCTGGCGAGGTGGAGCTTTTCTTTGACCGGACTCCTTTCTATGCGGAAAGCGGGGGTCAGGCTGGCGATACCGGGCAGATCACATCGGACGGCGCCACCATTAAGGTACTCGACACCACCTTTGCATTGCCGGGACTGATCAGACATCGGGCAAAGATAGTTTCTGGGTCGGTCGCTCTTGGCCAGATCGCGGATTTGGAGATTGATACTGAACGCAGAGCTGCCATTATGCGCAATCACACCGCAACCCACCTTTTGCACTGGGCATTGCGGGAAGTATTGGGAGATCACGTTAAACAGCAGGGCAGTCTGGTCGCTCCTGATCGCTTACGGTTCGATTTCTCGCACTGGGCTCCGGTGTCCGAAGAGCAGCTTTCAGCCGTTGAGAACCTTGTCAACAGGGAAATCCTTTCGAATCAGGAGGTCACTGTAGAAAAGACGTCAAAGTCTGAAGCTCTCGAAAAGGGAGCGATAGCTTTCTTCGGCGACAAATACGGCGATGAGGTGAGAATGGTCCGGGCCGGGACCAAGTCTCTGGAGCTCTGCGGCGGAACGCACGTTGCCAACCTTGCGGCGATAGGTCCGGTGGCGATCTTGTCAGAGAGTTCCATCGGGGCGAACACAAGGCGAATAGAAGCCGTGACTGGTCTTGTCGCCATAGAGCATTTCAACGCGACCAGTAAGATTCTTAAAGTTGCAGCTGAAGCACTTCGCGCTAGTCCTGATGAGCTGATCTCCAAAATCGAGGCTCTAAAGGATCGCGAGGGTGAGCTTTCGAGCCAGGTTAGGGCGCTGCAGGCAAGGGAGCTGACCGCTATTTCAAATGAGCTCGTCAAGGAAGCGAAAAAGGGGCGAATCCTGGCGAGACGTGACGGGATGAGTCCTGATCTCATGCGTGAACTAACGTTGCTTGCGAGGTCCAGCCAGGGAATCGATGCAGTCGTTTTGATTGGTACTCCAGACGGCGAAAAGGCTTCCATCGTTGCTGCCGTGAACCAAAGCAGTGGTCTAGTGGCGTCTGATCTTTTAAGGCAGGCTGCAATTCTGCTTGGCGGGGGTACCGGACGGCAGGCGGAGTTCGCCCAGGCCGGAGGCAAAAATCTAGCCAAGATTGATGAAGCGTACAAGGTGATCGAGTCGCTACTCTTCGAGGGAGAATAAGCGGCAAGTGCGTTTTGTCGGTTTGGACTATGGTCGCAAGAGGATAGGGGTTGCGGTTTCCGACTCCCAGGGACGAGTAGCATTGCCGGTGCAGTCGTTTTTAAGGAGCAAGGATCACAAAGGCGATATCCGCAAGCTGGCCAACCTGATCAAAGAATACGAACCTGCCAAGATCATCGCTGGGAATCCGGTCGGATTGTCTGGCTATGCAGGAGCTAGTGCGCAGGCCGTTCAGCAGTTCTTGTCTGAGCTGTCGCGCGAGGTGGAGGTGGAGATAGTGCTCCACGATGAAAGATTCAGCACTTCGGAAGCTTCGAAACGCCTGCGGGAGGCCAACATGTCTGCCAAAGCCCAGCGTTCGGTCATTGACGCTTCGGCTGCCGCAGTGATTCTCCAGAGTTGGCTGGATGGCAGGATGGCAAAGCCGTGACTTTCGATCGGGTCGAGCTTAATCATTTAGCACCGGGTGGTCAAGACCTGCCTGGTTGGCGGCCGAGCCGGGCAGAGTTGAGGCGGCGGCGGCGCAATAGGGGACGATGGTTCATTACTAGCCTCGTAATATTGCTGCTTGTCGCTGTGCTTGCTCCTTACGGTTACTACCGGTCGCAGGTCGGCGGCGGATCGTCAAAAATATCCGTAACGGTGTCTGCAAGCCCCGGGGAAGGATTGGGCCAATTTGCAGGAGATTTGGCCTCCAAGGGAGTTATCGGATCCACTCTCATATTCAAAATTTGGCTTCAGACGCAGTCATCGGTGGTATTGCAAGCGGGAGCTTATACGTTCAAAAAGGACGATCCGTTCTCTCGTGTTCTAGCTACCTTAAAAAAGGGACCAGCACTTGATAGGCTCGTCATTCCTGATGGACTGACTCTGAGCCAGATTGCCGCGAAGGTCGGCGAACTGCCCCAGCACAATGCCGCGCATTTTTTACAGGTTGCAAATTCCGGCCAGGTTCGCTCGCCATTCGAGCCGACTTCTGTAAACTCGCTCGAAGGCCTTCTCTATCCTGATACCTATAGTTTCGATCCGGCAACCTCCGATAAAAGCATTTTGCAAATGATGGTCACTGCTTTTGTGACCCATGCGCGCAGTCTCGGACTCACTCCACAAACCAAGAGCCACGGTCTGGACGCATACCAGCTGGCGATTTTGGCGTCAATAGTTGAGAAAGAGGCTGTCTATCCAGGGGATGCCGCAAAGGTGGCCAGGGTGATTCTCAATCGGCTCGCCCAGAAGATGAAGCTGCAGCTTGATTCGACGGTTATATATGCCCTTGGTAACACCGTCACCCATCTCTCTCTGGCTGATCTCCAAGTGAAATCGCCGTACAACACGTATCTCATCAATGGCCTTCCGCCGACTCCGATCTCATTGCCCTCAGAAACTGCACTACAGGCTGCGCTGAAGCCAGCTTCTGGGAACTGGCTGTACTACGTGGTTGTAAATAAAAACGGAGCTGAGGCATTTTCGACAACCTATGCGGATCAGCTGGCAAATGAGAAATTAGCCAGCAGCAATGGGCTGGGTTAGGCATGGAGAAGGGTCCGGGCACTGGCTCGGATAAGGTTGAACATTGCTGTGCCGCAGATTTAGATAGCCAAGAAAACCAGGTGCCATCTTGCCGGCCTTACGCAGGAACATCCTGGAAATTCTGGGCGACAGGTTTATCTGGCAGCCAGAAGCTTCTGTATCTTGAAGGGACCGATTTTAGAGGAGGACATTATGAGCTACCATTCGCCTGAGCAATCTGCTGCGACGGTATATGGAGACCGGCTTATGATTCACCAGCGGTCGATGAGTGTTTTTCCCTGGCCAACTGGCGTAACCAAAGTGTTTGCAGTCATTGGAGATCCCATTGACCATTCACTTTCACCAGTGCTATTGAATGCGGCATTCACGGCGGCAAAGCTGGATGCGGTCTTTGTAGCTCTGAAGGTCACTCGGGAGCATCTGGAAAGTGCTTCCTACGGAATCCGTTCCACGGGAATTGCCGGTCTGTCTGTGACAATGCCTCATAAGGAGAGCATAATTGGCCATCTCGACCGGGTAACAGAGCGTGCCCGGAGGCTGAACTCGGTCAACTGCGTCTTTTGGGACGATGGTGAGCTTGTCGGGGACTCCACCGATGGCCCCGCACTGGTTTCTTCCCTGGAGTCAGACCTCACAGAGAGCATTGCCGGGAAATCGGTGATGATCATGGGGACAGGTGGCGCCGCGCGGGCAATAGTGTTGTCTCTGGAAGAGGCTGGCGTAAGTGAGATTGTGGTAGTTGGCAGGCGTGATGAGGCAGTATCCAAAGTTGTGGCGCTGGGTCGGCCAGTAGCTCATGCGGGTACAGTCCAGGATGCCGGGAACGTGGATATCATTATCAATGCCACAAGTATTGGGATGGCTGAGACAGACGGTGAGGGACGAAGCCCAATTCCCGCTGAGCTCATCGAGAGCAGGCACTTTGTGTGCGATATCATTTATTATCCCGCGATGACTCCGCTGTTGGCGGATGCGCGGGCTGCCGGTGCTAGGTTTTCCAACGGTATTGGAATGCTGGCTCATCAAGCCGCCAGGGCATTTTGGATATGGACCGGACATGAGCCTCCGCTTGATGTGATGCTTCATGTAGTTCACTCGCGCGGCCATTAGATACGCGCACGAGGCTTTCATGGCGGACGGATATTTGCAGATCAAGAGACCTTTGATGAATCATGTCCAGCGCGGAAACGACGAGAAGGCTCAGGGCCAGAGAATCCGTTAAGACATGCTTTCCCGAATGAGAACGTGGCCGGGGCGCGCAAACCGTGTCGGACTCAAGAAGGAAAGCCCGCACTCGGGATTGCTCGACACACGTGATCTGGACTACTGGAACCGCCTGGAGGGAACCCGTTCAGCGAGTGTCATTGCTGGGCGCAGCTATCGGGCTGATTCTTACGTCGACCAAAAATATTTCTGCCAGGCCAGCGCTTCTAGCCTTGAGACCGAAGCAGTGGCCGGCGTGCTGTTACTCGTGCGGCTCCTCTTCGAGCATCTTCTGTGCCTGTTCGATCGTCATATCATGCGAAGGAACGAGGAGATCTGACGATCTAAGATCGCTCGCAGGCAGCTCCTTGCCGACCGCGTGGATAAGCTTAATGAGCTCGTCAATGGACTTGGCGAATGTATCCGAATCGTTCTGGGTAATTGCATTGTCGAGCGCCTCGTCCAGGCTGTCAAGCGCCGGCTTCACCGAAGCGGGAACTTCGTATACTGAATCGCCGGTGATCCTGATAACCATGGTGTCAGCGCTGCCAGCAGCGACGCCTTTTGGT
>JAJYFX010000169.1 GCA_021785315.1 Actinomycetes bacterium
GATTCTGCTGATTGTTGAATTGTGTTTTGACAAGGAGAGCTCGGTGGTGGCGATTAGGGGCGGCGACTCCTCGTCTAGAAACTTGGAAGACTCCGGTATGTCAAGAGATCTGCTGACAACTACCAGGAGCGGAGCTTTGTTGGACGAGGCGGGCGCTTTGGGCGAAGAATAACCCTCCTTGCGCGCGGTAGATGCCCCAATCAGGACCGCATCGCAATGTTCTCTGAGAAACTTGAACACTTCCTTGTCCGGCGGTCCTGAGACGCCGCTGCTGGTTCCATTAATCTGTATCACTCCGTTTGGCGTGGTTGCGAAGTTGGCTCTAATCCACGGCCTGTGCAGCGGCGATTCAGAGGGCTGAGGATAGAAGCTCAAGAGGTCTTCTTGGTGGAGCGGAAATCCGGTCATTGAATAGAGTTTACGATGATTGTTCGGGCTCGTTGGCGAAATAGGTCTCGAACGAGTAGCCAAGAGAGCTCGGGAATCGGGGAATTCGCAGTTTTGGGAATTTCAGACTGGGTTACACTATTGTTCAGGGCGTGAGCAGGCGCCAAATGCCATGCATTGAAGTCGCGCAGGTGATGGGTTTCCAAGGCAGGAAGGGTCGGAGATGATCGAGTTCAGTGAAGTCAGCCTTGAAGCAAGGGCTCCCGATCCCTCGGATGGCGGAAAATGGAAATCGGTTCCCCTCGTCCAAAGGATTGATCCGCTGACAAAGAAATCCAGCCGGATTCTGACCGGTGTGAAGTTGCAGCCCTCCACCAAACCTGAGCTATCAGAGCTAACCGATGCCGGTGGGTTTTGCCCATTTTGTGAAGAGTTTTTCAATAAAGTTACCTTCGAATTCGAACCCGAGGTGGTTCCGGCGAGGAGGATCAGAAGGAACAGGGCGGCGGTTGTACCAAATATCATGGCCTACTCGGGCTATTCCGCCGTCGGCGTATATGACACTTCGCGTCATTTTACGAAGCTGGAGGAGTTCTCTCCGGAGCTTCTCTATGACGCCTTTTCTGTTATGGTCGATCATGCCAAGGCGACCAGAAAGGCGAGACCCGATCTTGCTTGGTCCTCGATCAGCGCTAATTATCTTCCGTCTTCCGGCTCGTCGGTTGTGCACCCGCATTTGCAGTCATCTCATGATTTTCAGCCGACAACGAGTCAGATGGAACTTTTAGAGGGGGCTCGGAAATACTATCTCGAGAACTCGCGGTCCTACTTCGATGATCTCGTTACTCAGGAGGAGAATGGCTCGCGCTACATCGGCAAGACCGGCTCTGTTTCGTGGCTGACGCCTTTTGCTCCGCGAGGGTTTCAAGAAATCTGGGGCGTTTTCAACCGGATAACAGACATTGACCAACTTGATGACCGGTCCGTCGCGGATCTTTCCCAGGGGGTATCCAAGGTATTTGCTTATTACGACTCCCACAACTTTTCTGCGTTTAATTACTCCATAGCCGGTGGTGGGCCGGACGGAGATCGCGTTGGCTTCAGGCTGGTCTTTAGGATTTTGGTGAGATCCAATCCTGAGAAGTTTTATCGGAGCGACGTGACATATTTCGAACGCCTTTTGGACGAGCCCTTGCTGGATGTCTCCCCTGAAGAGGTTGCTAGAGCCGTTTCGGAGAGATTTCGCTAGGTCATCTAACCGCACAGTTGCCATATCTATGCTGGGCCGAGAGTTAGGACAGGCCCAACCGGCAGAGCCGGAGCTCTGATCGCGGGTTAGCCGCCATGCATGGCAGACGCTCAGCGCTGGCCAGTAGCTCTTTGCCTGGCCGCGTTTGTCGCTGAGGCGGCATGGCAAACGCCTTGGAGCGTGGGTGCATGTAAATTGCAGGCGTGGCGATAAAGGGCTCGAGCGAGTTCGCCAGCCCAAGGCCGGGAATTCACCATTGTGATGCGGCTCTGAACGACAATCCGTGCGTGTCGTATTTGACCTGCGACAATACGGTGTTCAAAGAGGATGCAAAGTCATTCGCCAGAACCTTGGGTGCCGTTCCCAACGTCGCGGCTCTTCGGACTGCAGATCTTTTTCGACTGATTAGTTCAGAACTGTAGTGTGCTTGAGTTCGTTGATTTCGGAATCGTTTGCGATCTGATCCACAAGTCTTTCAACATAGCCAATTGAAGTCTCAGGATTTCCGTCAGCTCGTTTCATCAAACGTACGAAGGCTGCTTTTCCGTTGGCGAAGATTGTCGGTACGCCAAAAACAGAGTATTTGCTCACCGAGTCTTCATGGTATCGCCTGTATTCCTTTAGCGGCCATCCTGATTCGATTTCAGCGAAAACCGCTTCCGGGTCCAACCCAGTCTGCGCGATTACCTCTTCGACGACTTCCTTGATTCGAATGTCCTTTCCCTGGTCATGTCGCGCTGAAAACATCGCGACGTGGAAGGCATTGAACGATTCTGGGAATTTGGTTTTTATTACGATTCCAACTTGACCGGCCAAAAGCTCTGCAGCCTTTGACGGATCCTCCCATGAGGAGATTTCACCTTCCTCGGTGTGGACTTGGGTGAGTGAAAAAGGAATGAACTCTACTTCCCAGTCAGCTCCATTTTCCAAACCTACGACAACGTGTTCGTTTAGTATTCGTGCAAACGGGCAACGGTAGTCCCAATTGATGTTGAACCTGAGAGTATTCATATCAGTTAATAACTCCGTTTAGCCGGCGCTAATTCCGTAAAATCTCGGATCAGGACAGATTTAGCTGACCGACAAGCGCTTTTGCCGATTCGAGAACCTCCCGGTCTTTTTCGTATGTGAGAGTCTTTGTTGCGAGATCAAACGGAAGCCAGGCTAGCGAATCAGCCTCCTCGTTTGGCACGAATTTGCCTTCGGTGACCCGCATGAGCCAAAACCTGACGAGTTTAGATCTTCCGCGGTTGTCTTTATAGCTGCTGGAGCCTATTTCATCGACTGGCGTGCATGTATACTCGGTCTCTTCAAGCGTCTCGCGAAGTGCACATGCAAGGGCATCCTCGCCGCTTTCCTGCTTGCCCTTGGGCAGGCTCCAATCGTTGTAGCGAGGCCTGTGTATGAGGGCGTAAAAGAACTCGTTCTTTTCGTGGCCACCCTTTCGTATGAGCACGCCTCCGCTTGCCATTATTTGGTAATCGGTCTCCATCGGATCCAATTTAGTCCGGGAAAAAGTTTCGCATGAGTTTTGCGAACAACCATCCGACAACCAGGCCGCCTATAACGTCGGAAGCATGGTGTATTTTGACATGAATCCGGCTGGGGGCAATGAGCATGGCGAGAACAAAGTAAATGGGAGCCAGCGAATCCTTTTCGGAAAGAAATATATATGCGCATACCGCAGCGCTGGAGTGGCCGCTTGGGAATGACGACGTCAATGGCTGTCGCAGCGGTAACGGTCGTTCTCCCTGGTACATCGGGCGCTCCCGGCGAAAGATGCTCTTTACTCCCATGTTGACCACTAGCGATTCTGCGGCTAGGACGATAGCTGCCCTTCTGGCTAGCTTTGCCTGCTCGCCTGACCTAGTGGCTTTGATGGCGGCCAGAAGAAACCAGATCAAGGAGTGGTCGGCCAGCGCCGATGCGGAGTAGAAGATACGGTTGAACCAGGCGTTTTCCCTTAGAGGTTCGAAGAGTTCGTCAACTGCGTCGTCAAAGCGGGCGATCGCCTTGCGCATTGCCTCTGGATTCTTGAAAATATCAGCTAAGGCTCTGGCTGAAGGCTCCTTGTTGTCCGGGCTCATACGTTGGTCCTCTGTGTGGCGCATATTGCTCGCTTTGGCAAAAGGCTATTAGGTATTTGCGGGGATGTCGCCGCTAAGTCTTCAGGCAATGCTTAGAAGATGCGAGCATTGAGCGGGATCAGTGGCTAGCCTGCGTCGGGCACTGGATCTTAAAGTTGCAAAAGCCGCACAGTTTGGATGGCTTGGGCCTGAAGTCGTCCCTTTCGCAGGCTGTGCGAACGGCCTTCCAAATTGCGCCGGCCTTGTTCATCAAAGCCGTCAATGATTGCTTGCTTGGCTTCGCGATGATCCTTGTCGCGTCACGCAGATAGACCAGCTGAACCGTATCTGGAACGACATGGAGAACCTGTTCGCAAAGGAGCGCGTAGAAGTAAACTCCCGAAAGGCGGTCATGTTCTTGCATGACGCCCGGCATTCTCCCGGTCTTGTAGTCGGTAACGGTGATTGTGCCGTCTGGATTGAGGTCGAGGCGGTCTATGATCCCCCTGAGAGTCATATCGCCGACACGGGTCTCCAGCTGGAGCTCCGTTCCAAGCGCGGTCACTTCCTGCGGATTTTCAGCAATGAAATCCTGTTCAATGAGAAACATGGTGTCTTTGGCCAACTCGTCGAGGTCGACTTTGCCCGCTTCGCACTCTTCAAGGTACTCGAGCTCCCCGTTGACGTGGGCTTCGTTCCATACGTCATTGAAAATGCCTCTGGCGACCTCCAAGGTTCTGGTCTCAGGGGCATTATCGAAATAGAGCTGATCCAGGCACCTGTGGGCCAGCGTTCCCTTCAACGTATGCGAGTTGATGGGTTGGGGCACATGGTCAATTACGGCAAGACGGAACGCATATGCGCATTCTCTAAAAGACGAAACCTTTGACGGTGTCAGTGAACTCGGTATTTGCAAACTCATTTATCTTTACGCTATTCCGCACTAGTGGCATGCTTGACTCTTCATTACATATATTAACATTCAGCATTCTACTAAACATTATCCATAGTAAGAAATCATGGATTATTTTGGTCGTCTCTCTGGGTTTGAGCCTTCCCATTTAATGAAAAAAACTGCCGTGTTCGCCATTCACGCAGGACCCTGAAGCGATGGTTGACGTGCGCGCTTCGGGAATGGCTAAACAGATGGAGATGGCAGTATGTGGCGTCTTGGATTCACCGAGCGCAAAGTGCGACAGCGTACAGCTGGGATGAATTTGAGATTACCTGAGTTCCTCTATCGATCCGAGGTGATTTCCAGCCACCATTCGAAGGCGCGGGGCTTCCAGTTGTGGTGCAGGTCGAGAAAGTGCTGTGCGGCTTTGTTCCCAACCCAGTCAACGGGGAGCAGTTCCGACGGAAGGTCCGGATCCAGCAGAGGGAGTCTGCGCCAGTCATTGACGAGATGCGTCAGCCGGACGAAGGCGTCTTCGTTAGTTTGAGGTAAATTTCCAAAGTGGGTGATTTCAAAATGTTCATATGCGGCTTCGACGGTTGGAATATCCCATGCCTCCGCGGCCAGATACGACTGCTCGTCCATATCC
>JAJYFX010000170.1 GCA_021785315.1 Actinomycetes bacterium
CAGAATCTTATGCAGCTTCTCAGTTGCTGCCGGTGTCTCGGGGAAACTGACGGCTGACCCGTCCATCTAGGCTTCTCCCCGTAATCTATTGATTGAATGCGTCATCACTATGAGGTGTCCGACACAGAGGACCCGAACTTTGTTCCCCATTAGTAGGTACCATCAAATAGCGAGGCCTCGAGAGCCTCGGCAACTTCAGGCCCAGGAGTGAATCCTTCAACTTTTGGCAGGTCAGCCAAGGAAAAGATGCCAAGCTTCTCAAGGAAGAGAGGGGTGGTTGAATAGTAAACTGGTGCTCCGGGAGCGTGATCCCGTGGGTCCGGCTCAATATAGCCGCGACTGGCAAGCATCTTAATTACATAGTCCGAGTTTACGCCCCTTATGGAAGCAATTTGGGATCTGGAAATTGGTTGGCGATATGCGATAATAGCCAGGGTTTCTAGTGCAGCGCTTGACAACCGTGGCGGCGATTGGCAAATGGCGATCTTCTCCATAACATGTGACAGGTCCGGATGCACGGCATATCGGTAACCGCCGGCCACCTCCTGAATAAAGAAGCCACGATCGTTTTGCGTGTAAAATTCTGTCAGCTCCGCCAAGAGCTGCTCTGCCTGCCGGACCGGGATTCCCAGGATATCCGAAATTCTAACTACAGAAACCGGTTCTGAGCTCACCATTAGAATTGCCTCTAGCTCTCTTGACCCAGGTATAGAGTTAGCTGAATTCAAGAATGCTTCCTTACTCACATTTGGTGATTGCACTTTCCAACCTACACCCATCAAGACCGCTGAAACTTCCTTCCGCCGTACAACCTAAAACCTTGCAATTCTAGTTTCTGCTTCGCCTATGTGAAATCCTGCATCCTCCAGGAATTCCTCCAACTCATCCGAGGAGAAGCCCTCCGCAACCCATTCAATGGCAATTTCTCCAAGGGACGCACGCTGCTCGATAAGAATCCGTGACTGCCTGTACAGTTCCAGCACCGCGAGAAATCCGACAACTACTTCAAATTTCGTTGACTCGTGATTCATGAGCTCGTCAAAAGTGCACCTCCTAATTTCAAGAAGTTTGAGTACCACACTCCGCGCGGCCTGCGAAATCGAAACTGGATGCACCGGAAGGTGCGACGTGTCCACGCTTGCCGGCAATTCTGCTTCAAAGAATCGCCTAAGGCTGTTGGCAAGGCGCTCAGGCGTGACCCCGGGCAAAAGATCCGGCACCAATGAGGAATAAGGCTCCTCCAGAGAACCAAAATGAGGATGGATCTTTGCACCCTGCTCCAGTAGAGCTAAAAAGGCCACCGAAACGTCTCTGTAAGTCTTGACTTCCAAAAGCCTTGCAATCAACAAATCACGCTCTTCAAAGAATGCAAAATCCTCGTCCAACTCGCTGGCATCATGATTCGGGAAGAGCCGCCTGCATTTGAGTTCAACAAGGGTAGCCGCCACGATAAGGAATTCTGTGGCTATTTCTAAATCGAGCTGCTTCATCTTTTCGAGTTCCGCTAAATAATCGTCAACCAAATCTGAAATTGACAGTTGCCAAAGGTCAACCTTTTGAGCGGTAATAAGCGACAGTAATAGGCCGATCGGACCCTTGTATGCTTCAGTTTCGATCTCGAAGGACAAACTAACCTCACTGGATAGCCAATTAAGCATGCGCCAGCGCTCTGCTGCTCGCAGGAACAGGAAACCGCTTCATTCCTGGAAATGATATATCGATCCCTGGTCCAACAGGCGCAGATCATCACATTCGTCGGAGCCGACAAACAAAAAGCTGCCCTTTGGTACCACTTGATCAGCGATACGCGAAAGGGCAGCCAGTGCGATAATGCCTAACTAACGTTCGCAGCCGTTTCGATCTGCGAGTCAGGCAGGTAGTCGGCGGCAGATGTCTTGTCAACTCCATTGGACATCTTTGCTCCGTTGAAAATCGCGGAAAGGATGACCACAAGGACCAGGTTGGCGACGACCGCATATACCGCTGCGTAGCCAAGCTCAGACTTACCGAAAATCCGCAAATTGTAAGTTGATGATGCAAACTTGAGGGTGTACGCCATATAGGTTCCCCAAGCCATACCGACTAACCAGCCGATCAGAAGAGCCTTCTTATGGAACCAACGGGTCCACAAGCCTCCGATGATCGCCGGACCAGTTTGCAGTATCCAAATCCCGCCAAGAGTCTGCAGATAAATTGCATACTTTAGAGGAATCACAACCACGAAAAGCAATGCGCCCAGCTTGACAATAAGCGATGTAACCTTTGCTACCTTTGCTTCCTGTTGCGTGGTGGCTCCGTTATTGAAGAACTCCTTATAGATATTCCTCGAGAAAAGGTTCGCTGCGGCAATCGACATAATTGCTGCCGGCACGAGCGCTCCAATTGCGATTGCTGCGAAGGCTATGCCCACAAACCATTCGGGAAGCGTCTTTAGAAGCAGCAGCGGAACGACCTCAGAAGATACGCTTGTCTTGATCCCTGCAGCCAATGCCATGAAGCCGAGAAGCGCTAGAAGTGCCAATGCGACAGAATACAAGGGCAGCAAAGCAGCGTTTCTCTCAATCGTTCTCCCGGACTTAGAACTTAATGTGCCGGTGATTACGTGCGGATACAGCAGAAGTGCGAATGCCGAGCCAAGTGCAAGAGACGAAAAAGCACCAAAGAGCTTAGGCGTGAGAATCACGTTCCCCTTTTTGGCAAGTAGTGCTCCCTGGGAAACAGAAAAGATGTGCGTGAAGCCGCCCAACTTTGCGGGAATCGCTATAACAGCGACGATGACCGTCGCATAGATCAGGACGTCCTTGATTACCGCCGTCAATGCTGGCGCTCTAAGCCCTGAAGTGTATGTATAAGCAGCCAAAACAGCAAATGCTACAAACAACGGCAGGTCTTTAAGTATCCCAGAACTATTTATACCCATCGCTACCAGCACTGCCTGTATGCCGACAAGCTGCAGCGCTATGTACGGCATTGTCGCCAAGATACCAGTTATCGCAACCGCCAACGACATCGATCGCGAATCAAATCTGGCTTTAACAAAATCTGAAGGAGTAACAAAATTGTTGGCCTTACAGACCCTCCACAATCGCGGCATCACAATATACATAATCGGATAAAGCACGATCGTGTAAGGCACTGCAAAGAAGCCAAATGCGCCAACGCCGTACACTAAAGCAGGTACGGCGATAAAAGTGTAGGCGGTGTAAAGGTCACCACCAAGCAGGAACCATGTAACCCATGTTCCGAACCTGCGTCCACCAAGCCCCCACTCGTCGAGCAGAGTCAAGTCGCCTCGTCTCCATCTAGCAGCCCAAAAACCGACACCAGCCACAAAGATGAATAGGACGAGGAAGATAATAAATGCTTGCCACTTGATTTGAATCACCCCCATCTAAAAGAATTTAGAATTCTCGAATTGGAATATGCTGCCCTGCTGACTTCGAGCTTCATTAGTTATCTCTTCGTCTCCGAAAGGAAATACACGATACCGCCGATAATTCCAGTGATAAGGATCCAAAGAATCAGGTACCAGTAGAAATATGGCAACCCAAACAACTGTGGATTCATCTTGGAGTAGAACGGCGGTATTAAAGTGCCGATAAAGGGAATTAAGAAAAGCAAGTAATATCCCCGCTTCGTCTTTTCCGTCACAGGTTCACCTCCTTATTCATCGCAAGTAAATCAATAAGGCTGACCGCAGGGGACCAACGTCCCCGTAAAACAAGCGCACCGTAACATTTGTTACTGGCAGTTAACTGAAACTATGGCGAATCATAGCTTATCCCGAGCGAAGAAATCATAAATAACAAAATTAGAATTACAAATATTGCCAGCTTGCGCTGGCAGGTTTGCAGAAAGAACCCAACTGCACCTAACACGCCTGCAAATGCGATTGTGCCATCTAGCATCTAAGGCTGTGATACGCGTACTTTCTGGAATACAGCCAAGTGGCGAACTGCATATTGGAAACTACCTAGGTGCCATCCAGTCATGGGTCCATGATCAATACGAATTCGACTCGTTTTTCACTATTGTCGATTTGCACGCTATAACAGTCGAGCATTCGCCTGAGGAACTTAGGAAGAATACCTTGAGACTGGCGATGACTCTTCTTGCGGCGGGTCTGAACCCGGAGGCCTGCACAATCTTCGCACAAAGTCATGTTTCAGCCCACGCGGAACTTTCGTGGCTTTTGGAATGTACCGCAACATTCGGCGAGCTTTCAAGAATGACCCAATTCAAAGACAAAGGGAAGAGTGACGAGTCAATTCGCGCGGGACTGTTTACCTATCCTGCCCTTATGGCCGCAGATATCCTTTTATATCAGGCCGAAAGGGTCCCGGTTGGAGAAGACCAGCGCCAACATCTCGAATTGACCAGGGATATTGCAATTCGATTCAACGCCAAATACGGCCAGACCTTTACCCTGCCTCAAGCCACAATTCCGCCGTTAGGATCCCGCGTAATGGATCTTTTACATCCGGCCAAGAAAATGTCCAAGTCATCACAATCCACCGCAGGGACAATTTTTATCCTTGATCCACCAGAGATCATTTCAAAAAAGGTGTCTAGGGCGGTGACTGATACCGAAAATACGGTTAGGTTCGACCCTGAGAATAAACCAGGCGTTTCGAATCTTATCGAACTCTGGTGCGCGGCTACTGGAAATGAGCCAAGCCAGCTCGTCTCACAGCACAGCATGTACGGAGAGCTGAAGAAGACAGTTGCCGATACTCTAATTGCTCTATTGGAACCGCTACAGCATAGGTATCAGGAGCTGCAAAAAGACCCAGGTGAAGTCAGCCGAATTTTAAAGCTGGGAGCCGAAAAAGCCAAATCTGTCGCGGAGCCGACTCTTGAACTGGCAAAGGCAAATATGGGACTTGTTGCTCCCTAGCGGACCAGGCTCGCGCAGGGCGTGCAGTATTTCGTTTTAGGGACTGCTTCTAATCGCTCCAGTAGGATCTCCTTGCCGCACTTCATGCAAAGTCCATACGTGCCGTCCTCGATCCTATTGAGGGCGTCATCGATTTCCACCAGGGTCTCCTTCAAAGGCTGAACCAGTGCTTCTGCCTCTCCCTTTTCCGCAGTCACCTGGGAAATATCGGCAAAGTTGGGATCGTAGCCGCCGTCAGTATTTCTCGACAACCCAAAAGTCTCAAGAGCTTCCATTACCTCCTGACGCTCGTCGAGCAGAAGCTGCTTCAAATGTGACATCTCAACCTTGTCTAATGCCATAGCAA
>JAJYFX010000004.1 GCA_021785315.1 Actinomycetes bacterium
AACCTCATTCCTATAATAAGAAGATTTTTGAAACTAGTTTCAATCTCTACCATACTGACAATGCCGGTTGGAGCTGGAACGAGCTCAAGACCACTTGGGGAGGTACGGGCGGGCTAAGCGGGGTTTGCTTTGCTTCGGATTCGATTGGATATGTTTGGAACCAGAACACGCTCTTTGCCACGACGGATGGGGGTGTTAAATTTGTTGGTCATCAGTTGCCGGCAAATCAATATCTACCGGGTTCGTCGAGCCTTGCAGTCGGCAGCGATGGGGGTGCGTGGCTAGCGTCCGACAGCTATCCAATCATCGAAACAAAAGATCGAGGAGCAACCTGGTCTCCAATGGGGTAGTGACGCTTGAGGACGGAATTGCAATTTCTGCCCGATGTTTCAGACTTGAGAAAGGTAGGGTTTTCTGCAACCACTTTTGCCGATTCCTTGCTTTCTCCAAGGTACACAGTCGCGATCCCTTTGGCTTTGCCACGTCACACTTAGGGGACCCCCCGTACGAGGGACTTAAACCGTAGACCAAATTGACCTATTTGGGGTCGACTCGAAGATACTTATATAATGTCTCTCGGCCGATGTCTAAGTTCGCTGCAATTTTTGCCTTTGAATCTCCAGCGGCTACTCGATCACGAAGTTCGGTAACTTGGGCGTCTCTCAGTGCTGGCTTGCGTCCCTTGTATACTCCCTTTGTTTTTGCCAGGGCGATTCCTTCTCGCTGTCGTTCTTTTATCAGTGATCGCTCAAATTCTGCAAATTCTCCCATGACTGAGAGCAAGAGAGTTCACATAGGCGAGTTGTCTCCGGTAAAAACCAGAGACTCTTTGACAAACTCAACCTTCACTACTCTCTGAGCAAGTGTTTGAACTATTTCCCTGAGATCATCTAAATTGTGCGCAAGTCGGTCCATTGAATGCACAACAACCACTTCTGACGTACGCCATCATCGAGAATGGAAAAAACAGGGTCTGGAATGGGCAGGGGGGCAAACCGATATTCCCGGACGCTACACTCTTGGCAAGCTTAGCCCTTTGTGGTCGGCGAACCGAGTACCGAATCCACGTCTGGAGCCAACAGGCCAGTCCGGTAATCTGGCACCCGTCCCTATTTTGTTCCACTCTCCTAGTAGGGAATTTCAGAGATCTGTAGCACTTTTGAAGTTGGAGCGTCTCATGCTCACAAGGTTGTGGGCAGGAGATCATCTGTACTAGATCCGAACTCAGCTGGTGGAGGCAGGTCGTTCTGACATCGTGATGAAGTCTCGTGCCCACCAAGCCTCGAAGAACGTCATGGGTCCCTGGACGGTCGCGGGAAGCAACTTGCTCCCGTTTGACGGTGAGGCAAGACCACCTGGAGTGGAGGGGTTATATGTGACGAGGACGGTCCAGTAAGGATTGATGTCAAGTTGCATGCCGCGCACGACTCCTGCTTGTACCAAGATTTGGGCGAGCTGCAGTGGATCTAGAGCAGGGCCGGTCACATACACCAGCGCACCATTAGCGGTGACGCCAATCGCGGACCGCCACTGGCGCTCGAGGCCGGGGCCAACGCACGAGGTGGCTCCACATGTCGCGCCCCAGGCCTGCCAGTCTGGACTCGCCGCTTGTGGCGTGGGTTGGCCGGCAGCGACGAGAGGCACCAGGTTTTGGCGGACACTTACGACGTTTGGGGCCATCTTCACGTCACTGCCCCAAGCACCGACATTGATGCTCCCGTTGGAGTAGATGACGAGGGAGGCAGCACCCAGCGCAAGCGGGTCTATCATGCGGCCTTCGGTGTAGTAGCCGCCACCAGCTGCATTCATGATGAAGCCGCCGTTGAACGCTGTGACAAGTGAGGCAGCTTGAGCCGGTTGGATGGAGGCCGTGTAGCGGTAGGGGCCACCACCAGGGCTCCGGGAGCCCGAGTAGAGTCGTGCAGACAACAGGTTGGTGTCCATCCAGGCGATTCCTGCGGGCTGTGTGCCACCCGGTGGGACAAGCTTGGTCTCGTATACTGCCGGTACCCCGTCGACAAGGCGTCCAGCAGAAGTCCAGGTACCCTCTCCGGCGACCGCAGGATTGCCGAACGGCACCAGCGCTCTAGGGATAGGCAGCCGTGAAGCAAATGCGGCCGATCTCTGGCGGTAAGGGTCCATGGTCGTGGTGGTGGATGTTGTTGTTGTACCCTGATGTGTAGCGGTCGTCGTGGCCGTGGTGGACGTTGTTGTACCCTGATGTGTAGCGGTCGTCGTCGACGATTTGGCAGGTGCGGTGGTTGAGATCGGGACACCGGCTGCCAGCTTGCTGGACGTTGTAGCGCTACAGCCAGACAGAACTACGGATGAAGCGGCGGAGAGCACAAGTATCCACCATCGAGTTGACCTGTGCATGATACCCTCTCCTAATCCAGCCCGTAAACGGCAGCGCTTTTGGACGGGTCATCGGGTTGGATTCGACCCACGCCGTGTGATTGACGGTAGTTGATTACGATTCTCTATTGCTGATCTGGGGATCGTTAGAAATGTATACTTCAGTCCCTCCAAAACTTATCGAGGCTTTGCGGACTGGGGGTTCGGACGGTGCCACTTTTTAAGTTTCTTGGTGCATAGCAATGGTTAAGGACAAATGATGAAGACCTCGATTACGAGGGCGAAATTTCGTTTCTTCTTTTAAGCCTGGATCCACGAGCGTCTAGCAGCTCGGGCGTAATTAGTACAAGGAGAAATGATGTAATCGGGTGACAAGCTCACGATAGCTAGTCGGTGTGGGCTCAGTCCAAGGAGACGCCAGAGTCCTTGGTAATGAAACCTCCAGTTTGGGTAGAGTTCCTCGGGTCTAAGCGAGTTGGAGGAAACTGCCGAAGTTCGTTTTTCAAGCATGGTTCTGTCTATTCCTTCTGGGACTGGATGCTAAATCCAATTCAAGAAGGTAGGGAGCTATAAATCCCTTGTATGTATGTTTCCGTTCATCTGGCAAATCTTTCCAGCCGGTAATTTTGCCACGACATCTTTCCGAGCCACAGATGCACTGTTGTGCAAAATAATCAACACCATAATTTCTCATAGCGTAATCGAAGGTTATTTCTTCGTTGACAGCAATGTCTCTCATGGCAATAAAGTCATGGGCGCCAGTTTCATTTACGCTAATGCCACAATTAGGATCACAGGAATGGTTGACCTTTCTTAGTAATCCAGCGTGGAGTACATACTTATTTTCACCTATCTGTGAAGCGTGAGAGTGATTCCTAGCCAGTACTTTTTCAATTATTCCGACCATTACGATTTCATGAGTACTAAATGATCTCCTCGCAAAAATACCTTCTCCTTTTTCTCCAGCTACTCTTAACTCAAATTCATCTTTCGTCTTGACCACTCCTTAAACTCACGGTTCGTGACGGTAATTAATGTATGTACGATTTTTGGTAAGGGCATCTCGGCCATCCAATGGTGAAGGTCCGACAGAATAGGAAATTGGGCATTTTTGACTAAAACCCCAAATAGAGAACCCCCTGGACAAAGTCTGGGGGGTTCTCTAAGAGAGGAGCATTGAGAATTTGTGACACTCCAATGAACCTCTCGGTTTGGCGATT
The DNA here is from genome assembly GCA_021785315.1 of Actinomycetes bacterium. The sequence continues at coordinate 3,576 of JAJYFX010000004.1, forward strand.
TAGGAAGAGGCACCACTCGTGGTATCTACACCGACCGTGGACTGGCTGCCTGACTGAACGTTGACATTGGGGCCGCTATTTAGATCAGGACCTCCCTTTAGATCTGGACCGCTGTCAACAGTAGCTTTAGGACTCTCTGTGGTCAGTGGCGTTGTAGCTTTCACATTCACAGATGCAGGAACAGAAGTGGCGGGATGGGATGTCGACGCATACGCGACACCACCAGTAAGAACTGGTAGAGCCACCAGTGCTCCGATCGCGACCTTGTGTCTAAGTTTCATAACATTTCTCCTTCTATGTCTGGGGTACGATTCCAACATAAAGGGACATTATGTGAAGATGATGTAACGGATTACTGAGGGTCTTTTATGAAATCAGGGATCGGAAATTTCATTGTTATTTGGGCTCCTCCTGATGGTCCATTCGAAGCCAAGATCTTCCCATTCAGGGCCTCTACAAGCGATTTCACAATAGCCAGGCCGAGACCAGATCCACCGTATGCCCGATCACGATGTTCGTCAGCCCTACTGAAGCGCTCAAAGGCTAGCGGGATGAAATCTATCGGAAAACCAGGCCCCTGATCTTTTACCACGAGCACAACCGAACCTGATTCATATTGGCAAGTTATTTGAATGACAGCCCCAGAGGGAGAATATCGAAGAGAGTTGCCAAGCAAATTAGCCATAATCTGTCGCAGGGCTGATTCGTCCATCTCACAAATTACCGACTCATCGCAATCTAACATCAAGGAGACATCGTGCTCTTTTGCGAGATTTGAAAAATCATCAATAGACCGGGCCAGAAGGGGACTTAGCTCTTTCATCTCAAGTGTGACTATTGCGGCCCCTTCGTCTTTGCGGGCCAAAAGCAATAGGTGCTCAGAAAGTCGGATGATTCTTTCAGTCTCATCGAGTGCCTCAGCTACAGCGGAGCGCAGCTCAGACTCAGTTCGATCGGACTTCTGAGCTAACTCCAGTTCACCCTTGAGAATCGCCAGAGGCGTTCTCAATTCGTGACCGGCTACGGTAACGAATCCCCTCTGACGGCTTATTGACTCTTCAAGCCGCCTCAAGAGTTCACTGAGCGTCTTTGCCAAATGGGCAACCTCATCTTTGGTTTTAGGGACTTCTAAAGAACTCCACTGACCTAGTTCAAATATCGTCTCAACCTGTCGTCTCATCTTTGACACCGGAGCTAAGGCAGCACCAGACAGAGCCCAGGCAATTAAACCCGCGATGAGTACCATCAGCGCTCCAAAAAGTGCCAGCTCGACCTTTACTCTTTCGATGCTTGAGTCAATGTTTCTTAGGGAGGCACCGATTACAGCAACCTGTCCACTGCTACCCGGTACGGGTTCAGCAAGCAGAAGAGTTGGCTTATTGTAAAGGTACTTTCTTATAATCAGTTCATGACTGGCGGCGCTATTACTCTGGGAAGCACCCAGGAGTGGCGCTGATGCGGGAACCCCGAACGATTCCAAAACGGTTCCATTGCTATTTAGGATTTGAGCTGCAGTGACCGAACTGTTCGGTGCAGCTACAGAAAATGGTAGGCCTGGAAGCTGGACCTCTGCGGAATTAGTATCCGGGCCATTCAAGTTGGAAGGAACGTCTTGAGTTGAAGATGATCCAGTCGGTCCAGACTGTGAACCTCCGGAAACATTTTGACCAAGAATGTACCCCTTGGTCCGGAGTCCAGCGGTCAAAGACGACTGCAGTCCAGAAGAAACCTGGTGCAGAAAAAGAACAGAACCGACCGTAACAATTATGGCTGTAACAAGTGAAAATAAAATAGCCAACCGAAGCTTTATTGGCACCTGAATCCTATCCGCCACTGTCCTTGAGCCGATAACCGACGCCCCGTATCGTCTCGATATCGTCTCGATCAAAGGGGCGGTCCACCTTCCGCCTCAGATAAGCCACATATTGATCGACAACATTTGAAAACCAGTCTCCTTCCAGACCCCATATCTGGTCGATAATCTGTTCTCTTCTGAGCACCCTTCCGGGATTTCTCATAAACAGCTCCAAAAGTGCAAACTCTCTTGGAGATATCTGCGAAGTGAGTTCTTTATCAGCTCTCCAAACTCTATGGCGGGCAGGATCCAGTCTCAAATCCCCAACCACCAGTACGGTGGGCCTTTCCGGCTGACCTCTGCGAATTAAGGCCCTAATTCTTGCTGAGAGTTCGACAAAGCTAAAGGGCTTGATCAGATAATCATCTGCCCCTGAGTCCAAACCTTCCACCCTGTCTGAAACGTCGGTTCTGGCGGTCACAATTAATACTGGTATCCAGCACTCATTTTCTCTCAGCTTTCGACAAACTGTAAAACCGTCCATTCCAGGCATCATGATGTCGAGCACAATAGCGGCGTATGGCTCCGTCTTTACTGCCGTTAGAGCCCCCTTGCCCTCACTCATCACATCTACGGTATATCCGTCCTCGGTAAGGCTCCGCTGCATGAGTGCCGCCATCTTTATGTCATCTTCCACCACCAAAACCCGCATAGAGAGCAATATATGTGGGGAAGATGTGAAAGCGATGTGAACAAATAGGAATTCCAGACTTATGAACATGGGATCTCGGGAGCAATGGAACAGCGAACTGGATTAAGAACGGGCCGAAACTGGAATCTAGCAATAGAGCATAGGAATCGACACGCCAAGGTTCTTGGCCGTATCTGTTAGTGGGGGGTGCCTTTGTCCAGCAATTTGTTGGCCGATTAGATCTTGATATCGACTATCTGATATTTATGCCCGCCTTTGCAGCCATGCTCACCGGTGACATCCAATGGAGCGCGAGTACGTTCTGCCATCAGGATTTAGTTCCATTTCGGTCAAGTTGACCATGACATGGAAGACGTCTGGGTAACGATGCGGCAATCATACGGGTATACCACCGTAGTATCTCGGCGAGAAACACTCGGGTATTGCAGATAGTCCGAGTTTCTTCCATTTGTAGCATTGCCCATGACGTGATTAACGAGTTGGAGCCTCACAAGAGAGATTGATCGACTCGTCATCACATACGTAAGGTTTAAAGGTAATTCCTTATTTGGTCCACAACCAGGGATAGGGAGATGGTCAAATGGGTTTCAGTCTGGGATTGTTCTGTGGATTCGCTTGATAACTCCCAAACCAGTTCGACACGAGAGCACTGTCAAATTCGGGTCCTCATCGTTGACGATCATGCCTTGGTTCGGGAAGGGATTGTGCAGTTGTTGGAGCGTGAGGTGGATATGACTGTAGTTGGCCAGGCTTCCACCGGTGCCCAGGCGAAGCTTCTTTTTGATCGACTCAGCGCTGATGTCGTGCTTTTGGACATAAATCTTCCCGATATGAGCGGTCTGGAAGTTGCGCGGCTGGTGACACAGAAGCATCCAACTATAAAGGTGCTGGTAGTCAGTGCCTATGATGACTACGCCTATGTTGCTGAAGCACTTGAACTGGGTGTCGCTGGTTATCTTTTGAAAGCGGCAACCGGAAGAGAACTGATCGATTCGGTGAGAACAGTGGCTGGTGGTGATTTTGTGCTGAGCGGTTCAATCTCATTGCGCTTCGCCCATCGTCGCCAACCGAGCCACGAGGCCAATGAGGCCAAACTCACACCCCGGGAGGTCGACGTTTTACGTCTTTTGGGAAAGGGACTGACCAACAGGGGTATCGCAAATAATCTTGGATTGACTCTTCGCACTGTGGAGGGTTACGTGTCTGATGTTCTAGGAAAACTTGGGGCCACTTCCAGGACCGAGGCAGCACTTTACGCACTCAGCCGGCATCTGATCCCGTTGGACGAACACGATGAGTCGACCGACTCGCGCTGATTACATGACGGTGCTGCGCCGTGCAGCTCATCCGCCTCTGTATGAGATACAGTTTTGGCTCCTTCAGGCTTCAGTTATCCTGATCGCTTTTATCCATCTGTTTGTCGATATCAGATTCAGCCATGAAACAGGATTTCCGGACGGAGCCCCGGTAGCTCTTTTGATTATCCCTGTGGGCTATGCCGCGCTGAGATACGGGCTTTCGGGCTCTGCAGCGACCGGCCTTTGGGCAAGCCTGCTTTGGCTTCCTGATTTGCTTCTTTCTCAAGACAGGGGTCATTCCGGCAACGATCTAGTCAGTCTGATAATGGTCGATGCAGTTGGATTGTTTGTCGGTCAGCGGGTTGAGGCTGAAAGAATGGCCCGTATACGGGTGGAGGACGCTGCAGTCGAATTAGCGGGAGTCGAGGATCGCTATCGGCAGCTATTCAATGCCAACAGCGCTCCGATACTGCTTTTTGACGAACTTGGAACCATCATCGATGCCAACCTTGCTGCACAGAGTGCGTTTGGTAGCGAGGTGGCCGGCCAAAATGACCAGAGGATACTTGGTATTGACATACTTGCCGAAGAACATTCCGGCCAAGTGATCAGTATCGAAGATGGGCGAGACTACAGGGTAGATTTAGTCCCGTTAACTACTGACAGTGGAGATCGCACCATTCAGGTGGTTCTTCAGGACATTACCCGTGAACGCAGTGAAGGCAAACGCATGCGGCATTATGCGGAGCTGGTTGTCAGGGCCGAGGAAGAGCAGCGTCTTCGTCTGGCACGAGAGCTTCACGACGAGCCGCTTCAGGTGCTGATGTACCTATCCAGACGATTGGCGATGCTGGCTGAGGATCAGGAAATACCGGACAATCTCAAAGACGCACTGCTGGGACTGCGACAACATGTTCTAGATGTTGCTATCGGACTGAGGGGTATTGTAACTGGGCTTAGGCCGCCCGCATTGGATCAGCTCGGTTTGGTACCGGCACTCAGAAGCCTGTGCGCCGGTCTTAAAGACCAGACTGGAATACTTGTGTCACTCCTGGTGACCGGAATACCACTACGCCTACCTTCAGAAGTCGAGCTTGGTATATACCGGATTGCCCAAGAGTCGGCCAGCAATGTGGTCCGCCACGCAAATGCCGGGGCTCTGACAGTGCTGGTTCAGTTCGACGAAGACTTCCTGAGGCTTGAGATCTCTGATAACGGACAGGGATTTGAGCCTGAGAAGCTCGATGAACATACCGGTGAACATCTTGGCGTGATAGGAATGAGAGAGCGGGTAAGACTGCTAGACGGCCAATTTGAGTTACGTTCATCATTGAGCGGGGGAACCGTTGTCAAGGCAGTGATACCCATTGTAGGTTCCGAAGCCATTCACAGACACCTGTGATTCCGGCACCAGGTTATCGAAGAAAGGAAGACCGACCAGCACTAGTCCGACCGGAAGATCTGCAGTGCCGAAGTACCCCGACATCAACGAGCATCTCACCAAAGAGAAGGCAATTAGTCATGAGACCCTATCGCTGACCGGTTCAGGATATGGGATCAGGCTTTGTCCACAACTGACCCGAAAATGACCGTACTACGCTCGGCGAATGTGGGCTTTGAGTTGTGGGAGCCCAATTTCTTCACATGACGTTCTTTTTGAACCCCGACGGATAAACCAGTCTCTCCAAGGTTGTTGTAGGGAACATAGCCAGTTGCGCAAGCGCTGGTAGATCGCTATTTGTGAGATTTAATGCCGTATTCACACGGGCATACCACCGTAACATCTCGGATACCAACACCCAGATATTGCAGATAAACCGAGTTCTTTCCATTCGTAGCATTACCAATGACGTGTTAAACGTGTTGGAGCTTCGAATGAAAGATCGACCGTTCCGTCACCTACTTTAGGGAGGTTTAAATGGCAATTTCTTCAGGGAGATACCTTAGGCCAGGAGCGTTCGCAGGCAGCTTGGCTGCTGTGGCAGCGGGCACCTTGCTGGCCGCTTGCGGATCATCGTCTGCGGCTTCGTCGAGCACGACTTCAAGTCCTCCAGCTACCACCGAGGCACCAACAACAACTGCGGCACCAACAACCACTACCCAACTGAAGACCTTCCCGGTCTCGCTGATCGGAAAGATCGATGCCACGTCCGGGGCGCCCGGTACGTTCACCGGAAAGTCAGGATGGCCGGCAGTGGCACCGTCGGTTTTCACGGTCCCACAGGGATCTAAAGTCGTACTTACTATTAAGGAGTACGACGATATGAACACTCCTTTGCCAGCAGGAATGCCGTACAACGCGGTAGCAGGTGGAACCGAGACAGTTGATGGATCGGCAGTGACATCTGTGCCGAACGCCAAGATATCTCACACTATTACCATTCCAGCTCTTGGAATCAACATCCCTCTACCAATGGCACCTCATGGCGGCTACACAACTGTAGCGTTCACCTTTACTCCCACCAAGACCGGCACTTTCACATGGCAGTGCTTCACTCCCTGTGGTGATGGTCCCAATGGTATGGGCGGCGCGATGGCAACGATGGGCTGGATGCAGGGCAACATCACGGTGTCCTAGGGCTTATTCAGGCAGGGCGTGTGTACTAGCGCCCCAGTTCCCACCCGCTCTGTCTGAATAATTAAGCCTGTGGCCGCTGCGAGATTTCGTGGCGGCCACAGGTGTGAATACCGAAGTGCTAAAGGAGGCAGATAGGACATGGAGTTCACGCGGAGGTGCAGGACAATCAAAGGGACCCGAGGCTCGAAGTTGGTGGGAACGATTCGTAACAGGCGAATGGTGATGGTTGGAGCGGCAGGTACCGTTGCGACAGCGGCTCTGTTGCTCGCGGGATGCACAAGTTCGGTATCATCATCCCCGGCGCCTGCAGCAAAGGACGTTTCTGTGGTAGGCCCTGCGGTTGTTCAAGAACAGATGGTCATTCAAACCGGCAAGATGGTTGGAAAGCCGGGTTGGCCGAAATTCAATCCTTCTACCATCTCGTTTCCTGCCGGATCGACTGTAGATCTGAAAATCATCAATTATGACGATGGAACAGCGCCATTGCCGGCTGCTTCCCCCTGGGGACATGTCTGGGGGTCCGATCCAACATTCGGTGTGGTAACCGGTGGAAACGAAACGGTAGACGGCAAAGTTGTTACAGAGATTGCAAATAACCTGGTGTCGCACACCGTGACAGTTCCGGGTCTGTTGCTAAACATTCCCATTCCTGCCGTTCCTTCCGGGCAAAAGTCTGTCACCGTCGATTTTACTTTCCAGGTCAACAAGGCGGGAAAGTATTTCTTCCAGTGCGAGGCTCCCTGCGGAAGCGGTATGACAGGCAACGGCGGAGCGATGGACACCGTTGGCTGGATGCAGGGCTATTTCAATGTGACCTGATCAAAGATCGTGTATGACCCTTTGCTTTGGGGCGTTGGCCAGCAGTTATCGATTGGTTAGAAGGAGGTGGTTACGTTGTATGACGAGAACTTCCTAGGAGATGATTCTAAATGAGGAAGCTTTCAAAGATTTCCAAACAAGCTTCAGTTGAACCTGGTTTGATTCCACTTGAGCCGTGCTCAAGTTCGACCGATGGGCAGGGCTGTCCTGTCCCCGCGGCCGCCCTGATGGAAGACCCGGCTAAAGACGAAAAGGATTTGTCGAGACGGCGCTTTCTTACAATGTTTGGTGCGGTTGCGGGTGCCACGGCTGTAATAGGTAGCGGCATGGAGCTGCTTTCATACCGCGCCTATGCCCAGACCCAGCCCACCACTAATGATTGGAGCGGCAGCAGCGGGGTTAGCGGTAGCGGCGCAGCAACTATGGCTTCAACAAAAGCGCCAGCCACCCATCAGTGGGCTATGGTCATTGATTTGCGCAATTGTAATGGGTGTAAATCGTGTACTGCTGCATGTCAGAAGGCCCACTACCTGACTCCAGATCAGACCTGGATCGAAGTCTTTGCGATGACGAACACCAGTGGTCAGACCTATTACTTACCGAGGCCGTGCATGCAATGCGAGAATCCGCCATGTTTGAATGTTTGCCCGGTGCATGCAACATTTCGAACAGATCAGGGTGTGGTTTTGGTTGATCAGAATCGTTGCATTGGCTGCCGTATGTGCATGGCCGCATGTCCCTATGAAGCCAGGTATTTCAACTGGAACTCAGACGTGAAATATCCCCCGATTCCAGTGGAGGCCACTCCGGAATTCCCAGTGCCTCAGCGGCTGGGTACCGTTGGAAAGTGCACATTCTGTGTTGGGAATCTAAACCACGGGCTGCTCTCGGAGTGTGCCGCAGGGTGCTCGATGGGTGTTATATACAACGGTGATCTGAAGACGGATGTCGGCGTGAATTCCATGGGAACGACGATCAAGCTTTCGAAGTTTCTCTATGACAACGACGCGGTTGCCTTCAAGCCCGAGCAAAACACCCACCCCAGAGTCTGGTACATATTGGGACACGGCCAGGACCTTAGCGCCGATTCAGCGGCGAAGTCTTAGTGGATAGGGAGGAATCGTGAAAGAGGCAAATATGGACGACAAAGCCCTTCTTATTGAGAAAGGTCATGGGACGGCGGACCATAACGAGCAGGATTGGATCTCTGATGCCCGCAGGGCTGCAATTGCTCCAACGATTGGGCGTACAAGTGTCAGGTGGCGGCTGGCTGTCACTTTGCTCAGCCTGGTTGTACTGGCTGGAATCGTGGCCTGGATTTACCAACTGAAGTATGGGCTTGGTGCGGCAGGTTACAATGACCAGGCATTTTGGGCAGTTTACATCGTTGATGTGGTTGCTTTTATAGGTGTTAGTTACGGTGGCGCTGTGATCTCAGCAATACTGCGGCTGACGGGCCAGAGTTGGCGGGCACCGCTTACCCGGCTCGCCGAGGGCACTGCACTGGTAACGGTCATTATCGGCGCGCTTTTCATCTTTCCTCACCTGGGAAGGCCAGAGCGTTTCTGGGAGATACTCGTATATGTGAACACTTCATCTCCTCTGTTTTGGGATTTCGTGGCTATAGGGACCTATGTTCTGGCGACGGTAATCTTTTTCTACCTGCCATTGATCCCGGATTTGGCAATTGCGAACAAGATGTTGGGAAGGGCTGATAGGCCTGTCCGTTACCGGATTTACAGGGCCCTTTCGCTGAAGTGGATGGGCAACGATCGTCAGCGTCGACTGTTGCATGCAGCGTTGACCCTGATATCGCTGATTATCATTCCTCTTGCGGTATCGGTTCACTCAGTGCTTTCGTGGGCATTTGCCACCACCAGCAGGCCAGGATGGATGGAAACAGTCTTTCCGCCCTACTTCGTGATCGCGGCACTTTACTCAGGCACTGCACTGGTCATCGTCGTTGCTTCAGCTTTCAGGAAGGGTTACCACCTGGAGAGATTCATAACCAAGCGTCACTTTGTCCGGCTTGGTTACATAATGGCTGCTCTTGGACTCGTCTATGCATATCTTACTATCGCTGATCTCCTCTCCGAGGGTTACACCGGCATTACCAGTGGCTGGATAAGGGAGACCGTTGTCGGTCGTTATGCCATACCTTTCTGGTTCTATGTGCTTGCCGGAGAGGTGCTTCCGTTAGTTCTAGTGGCAGTGAAGAAGACGCGCAATATCAAAGGTATGACTATAGCGAGCGTAGGTGTTGTGATAGCACTTTGGGTAAAGCGAATTGTGATTGTTCTCCCACCGGCAACTCAGCCACTTATTGGTGGTCAATGGGGTAGCTATCACTTTACCTGGGTATCGATAATGGTCACTATTGCTGGTGTCGCGGCCATACCTTTGGGTTTGATGCTTCTGTTCCGGTTTATTCCAGTTATGTCAATTGACGAGATGGAGGAGATGGGTGAACTGGGATCCATTGAGCAGGTTTCTGCCCAGACACTTGCGGCCAAAGAACTCATACCTGCTGGTGCGTATGACAACGGCAATGGCCATGACAACGGCAATGGCAGCGGCCATGGAGCGGGCATATCTGAAAGGGAGGTGCGACTATGAAAATTCTTTCAAGATGGCTCATTGCCGGAGCAGCGACAATTGGTTCGGTGCTGGTTGTCACAGGCACGGCTGCGGCTGCCACTCCACCGAGCAGTACCGCAGCCAATTTGTCAGTTCAATCGGTTTCGGCCTCTTCGGTCGATCTGGCCCTTACTGGACAACTTGGATCAGCAGTTTCAGGACAGGAGGTAACCTTTTTTGTGCAGACTCAGGAGTTCTCAAGCCACGGATGGATGGCGGTTGGAAGTGCGGTAACCAACTCCCTGGGCGTGGCAACCTATAGTTACATACCGACCTGGACCGGAACTGAAGTATTCGGAGCCGCTCTAGGTTCATCGGCTGTGGTAAGTGCACCAAGCGTTACCAAGTCATTTCAAGTCCTTAAGGATCCGACAGGTGTACCTCAAAGTGCCATCGAGTATACGAGACCGCTCAGTGCGACTGGAGGAGTTTTCGTCAAGAGCCTGCTGACAATAGTTGCGGTAGTGTGGATACTCCTTCTTGGGTCACTCGCATTGGTGATTCGGCGCATGCCACGCCTGGCAGGAGCGTCGGCTTCTGAGGCTGGCCAAAAGGAAAGGGATTGAGATGGCTAATATTCGGTCAAATATCAGGAGAAAGGTGTGGACGAAGCAGGCTGTGACTATAGCCGGATTGGCTCTGGTGGGTGGTATCGCAGCTGCTTGCGGCGGCACAACTTCCTCAGCAAACCAGATGGCCACCATGAATGGCAATGCACCGTGGATGACCATCCCTTCCGCGAATCAAGGCTCTGCTCCAGGTCAGGTGTTAAACGTGACCATTGAGGACATCACCACGCCCCAGGGATCCCAGCCCGCTTTCGTAGGACCAAACGGGAAGGGTGCTGCCGATCTGTTTAGCGCAACGGCTGGCAAGGAGGTCCAGGTGGTGGTCCAAAACAAGGATGCAATGCCGCATACCTTTACGGTAACTCAGCTCGGGCTGAACGTTACGATTGCTCCGGAAGGAACTGCCAAGTTCAGTTTCACCGCCAAAACCGCCGGTACTTACGCTTGGTACTGCGCAATTCCATGTGGCAGCTGGGTAATGAGCAATCCCGGTTATATGAAGGGTGATTTCAAAGTAGCCTGAATTCGTAGAAGAGGTCCAGCTTGAAGCCGATTTTTCGCAGCTGATTGAGAGTTGGCGGATTCTCAGTGGCTCTGAAGGGCGAAACGAGGGCTACTTCCCGATTGTTTCCTCTGATTTGGCATTTTGGGAATCCCTGAATCTCACATTGTACGTAGTAATCTATGGCCCGGGCTTTTGGAGCAGCTCGGCAGCTGGCATTGAGTGTGTTAGCCCAAGTTTCGGCCTGCGTCGTTCATAATTTCTACAGAAGTTGAGTATCGATAATCCGGTAATTAGTTGCGGCGGATCGCAACATAAATGGTGTCCAGCTACGTTACCAGCGCAACTGGCAACTGCGCCAAATTGTACCAAAATTGTAACACCGCAGATATGCCCTGGCTTGAGATGAATCCCATGCCTTTGCCCAGCCTGTCCCGAATCCCAAACACGATTGCCTGGGCTCTTATGCTTGAAAATCTCATGAGGGATGAAATCCGGGTAATTTCAGTTTCTTCATCAAATCTTCTTACTTGGCCATCAGTATCTAGCTGTGACACGCTCAAAAAGGAGGTAAAACATCTTAGTCTGGGTCCGGAGCCCCAAATTGATAGGTGGCAGCTCGTTAATCACGTTTTAGGCATGTCGGCTATTGAAGGACCAGGTAATAATACCAAATGGCAAGGTAGGCCAGGTTTATTGGTCGTTTGCTTCCACCAGGAAATCCAAAAGTACCATGAAATGGCATCGGTATTCCGGCGGATCATCTCATGCGGGATCCAATCTCATCCACTCTGAACAGATGCTCCCTGCATCAGCTTTCCGTCAAGGAGTTCTGGACAAGATTCGCTGTTTCATACTGCCGCAATGAGTACCCAAGCAGGTGTGCCACTGAATATAGAGGCACACCATTTAGGAGAAAAATACAGTTATGTTGACCATGGATGACCAAAATTCGACAGGATACACTCCTCGAGCACCCGGACCACGCTGGCGCCCTATCGCAATCGGCGCCATTGCCGTGGGTGTCGTCGGCGTTGGTGCTGCCTATATGTTCGGGAGCTCCCAGGTGTCCAGATTCGCCTCCACGTCGTCGGCCTATGCTTTCCCGCAGACAATGTTGGGGTCTTCGCCTTACACCTACATGATGGGTGGCTCAACAAATTCCGGATCTCCGCAATCCGGATGGTCCTACGGAAACATGATGGGTCTTGGTTCCGACCCCGGAACGGCGATGGGACAGTATTTTGCCAACTCACCCGGCCCGAGAGTCAATCCGACTGACGTCGGAAAACTTGGCGAGCAGACTCCGAACAACGCCACGGTCGACCAGAGTAAAAATCAGATTACATTCACCAGTCAAGACGTGAGTCTCACACTGCTGGCCAGCCCGTCCGGTGGTCCTGACGAGACCTTCAAGGCTGCAGGACTGGTAAATCCCACAATTATGGTTCCTTCAGAGGCCAAAGTTAGCCTTAATGTAATCAATGCCGATAATGACACCTCACATGGCCTGGTAGTCACGTCATCGACCAACGTGTCGTCATCATGGATGACAATGATGACTTCTGCTCCAGCCTTTTCGGGCTCCGCACTTTGGTTCCTGGGCAATCCAACCTCAGCAGGTATGCATGAAGGTGTCGTCAGCTTTACAGCCAGCCGGGCTGGCAGTTACAAGTACTTGTGCCCAATTCCCGGACATGCCCAAAAAGGAATGGTTGGTAATTTTGTGGTCCAGCCGACCGTTTAACTGTTGCCACGTTGCCAAATAGCTCAACAGCCGTGGAGTCAGTTGTGACTCTTTGAAGTGGAAGCAGTCGCATCCTCGCTATCTGCTCAAAAGCTGGTGTTCCAACTCAGTCCCCATGCATTCCCTATGTATGAGGACTGAGTTGCGTCTAGACGAGTTGGATGCAACAAAGCAGGTAGGCACGAAGGTTGCGAATGCAATTCCAAACGGCGCTCAGAAGTCCTTGCTGTTCTTTATTGCCGCATTGTTTGCCGTCACTGCCCTTGTCGATCTCCTCATTTATTGTTTCGACGCCGGCAGTACAGAGTTGTATGAGGATTCTTGCCAACTTATGCTTGATCCGGTTCGTGAATGGGTCTCAATTCCACATCAGTTCCTTCAGCTTTTCCTCTGTTTCTATAGTAAAAGGCCCATAACAGACCGCTGTCTGGAACTCTCTGCGAATGAGACGGGTAGGTTGTTCTACGTTAGTTGTAATGCCGAGACTGGGGCCGAGGAAGCCACGGAATGCCGGATGGTATCAGAACATTATGGTAGATCAGCGAGTAAGACCTTTGGTTCGACGTACATGGTGCGGTACGGAGCCAGCCAGAAGTCCCTGTACCAAAGCACCTTGCCATGATAAACAAGAGCGAAGGCGTGCCCTGGGGTGTCTGAATGCATTCCCAAACCCAGGGTATTGAAAGCCTTGGACATGATGAGATTTTCATCGGAAATCACCGGAGTGGTGATTCCGTAGGCACTGACTGCCTGGCTGAGGACTTTGGGGGGATCCGGAGTAATTGAAACCAGCTGGATGCCTTTCTGCGCGAGTTGAGAGCCAACTTGTTGCAGCCCCTGTATCTGGACCAGGCACGCCTGGCAGGACACTCCCTCGGAGAAAAACAGCAAAGTCTTTTGGTTATAGATAGACGCAGATGTTATTTGCTGCCCAGTAAGAAGATTGGTCCCTTGAAAAGAGGGAACCAGCGACCCTGCCGGGAGACCAGTTCCAACTGGTACCCCTGCGGGGAGATTCTGGGACCCGATGGAATTCTTTGAGCCAAACATCCCAGGAAGAACAAAGCTGAGGCCAATAACGATGATTACAGTTGTTATGGAAATGGTAATGAATTTCCACGATTGCCATAGCTTTCTTCGGTAGGCTTTGCCGTTCAGAGAGGTACCAGCCTTGGATGTGTTGGAAGCTCTACTGACTTTTGAACTTGGTTGCTGCTGTGATGCTGTCCTCTGACTTGCCGTCAGGTTGCGGGGTACAGCAGTCGCTCGGCGTGCCACTCTGGCCTTCTTTGTGCTCATCGTCTCTGTATCCTTCCCTCAGAACCAACCATACGAATCCAACAACCACTGCCAAAAGAATCGGCAGAGAAATGAAGTTGGGGACGTATCTAATGTAAGTTGTCACTTCCCGTATCCACTGGCCCGTCGCCTTCTGAAACCCTGGAGCAGTATTTGAATTTCCCGTCAATGCCAGTATGATGAACAAGACCCCAAAACCGGCAAAGATGACCACGCCAGCCAGGCGAATTACACCGATCTGCTTGCTCTTTCTGCCAAGATGTAGAGTCACCTTGGGGTCAGTGACCCTGGTCTTTGTACGACCGTAAATCAGAGCAAGTGGGATTAGCGGCACCATCATTCCAGTCACGTAGGCGATGCCTAGTAACAGACCGCCAAATACAGTGGCGCTGGTGGCCGAGAGAGCGATAGCCCCAGCCAATACCGGAGCACAGCAGGCAGTGGCCGCTCCGGAGAATACTCCAAGACCGAACACTGAAGCAACGGATCCGGAAAGCTTTGGCTGTGGCAAGTTGACAGGAAGCATTGTCCCACGCCAAAGGGCTATGGCCACCCCGATCATCATCAATCCGCCGAGGCTGAAAAGTTGTGGGTGCCATCGCGAAATGTAGGATGCAAGTGCAGCTGCTCCCAAAGTTATCGGCAACACCGCTACGGATACGCCGATCACATAGACTCCGCTGAGCGCTGCCACGCGAAGCCTGTGACCACCGCCTATTGCAGCCAGGTAGGCTGGCAACATCACTCCCGCACAACAGGGAGCGAAAAAGGCGACCATCCCAGCCGCAAATGCCGCGGCCAAAGACCCTCCCAGTAGTAGGTTCAACGCGCAAGATCCTTGCTTAGCCGCCTTGATGAAAACCGGCCATATGCGACTAACCGCTCGCCGTCTAAGAGGACCGGCAGAAACGTGAGTGGGATACCGCGTTCCGCGAGGTTGGCGGCTTCTTGACTTTCAACGTCGATTTCACGTGCACTCAGTGAAAGTTCAGACAATACCGAACGGGCATGGAGACATAGATGACAGTCGGGAGAAGTAATCAAGATTAGGTCCGGTTTCATCATTGCACCTATTATTACTAACGGATATGAAGAGCATGTGAAGGGACTTATGTTCAGGGTCGGTCGAAGATCTTGAAGAGAGTTTGTGTACGAATAAACAAGCTAAAATTCATACTGTTTTCACACGAAGGGCGATGATTAGCCCTATGGGCCTCAAAGAGTTTAACAATCGGATCCTCGTGATTGATGATGATGCCAACGTGCAGACGGTGGCCAAGGCCTATCTTGAGCGCGGCGGCTTCGTAGTTTAT
>JAJYFX010000171.1 GCA_021785315.1 Actinomycetes bacterium
ATCGACGAACTCGTCGATTTCGAGGTATCGGCGGGAGATTACGTGCTGGCGGGGGGAGAACTTGCCGCTCTTGCGCTGATCGAGAGCACCCTGCGCCTTATCCCTGGGGTACTTGGCAATGCAAAATCGTCAATGGACGAAAGCTTTGCTGACGGATTGCTGGAGTATCCCCATTACACTAGACCCGCCAGCTTTAAGGGCGTGACTGTGCCAGAAGTGCTGTTATCTGGAAACCATGCCCTCATCGCAGAGTGGCGGAAAGCAGCCGCTCTTTACAGAACTCTGGTTCAAAGACCGGATATGATTAAGGCCCGTGGCGGGTTGAGTGAAGCGGATGAGCGGATTCTCGCCAAGCACGGATATTCTTATAAAGTCTCGGAATAATTTTAGGAGTTCCAGTTACGATGAAGCCAACCGACCTAGTTGACAGGGAAAGTCTCCGCGAAGGCGTACCCAATTTTGGACCCGGTGACACTGTCAAGGTGCACGTGCGGGTGGTAGAAGGCACCAGAGAAAGAATTCAGGTATTTCAGGGCGTTGTGATCCGCAGATCAGGCTCTGGACTTCAGGAAACCTTCACAGTCCGCAAGATTTCGTTCAGCGTGGGCGTAGAAAGAATTTTCCCTGTTCACTCTCCGATAATTGCAAAACTCGAAGTGGTCTCTCGGGGTGATGTTCGCAGGGCAAAACTTTACTATTTGAGAGATCGGGTTGGAAAAGCCGCGAAGATCAAAGAAAAGCGCTAAGAATTAATTAGTGGGTATTTACATTTTATCTGATGGGTTGGCTGGGGAGAACTTTGGCCACCCCATTGTTCATTTAAAGGTTGGAGAGTACCTATGAGCTCAGAAGATCTTGAAAATTATGAAACTGAAATTGAATTGGCTCTCTATCAGGAGTACCGGGCCGTTCTCCCGATGTTTCAGTATGCCGTTGAAACGGAGCGAAGGTTTTATCTCACAAATGAGGTGAACATAACTCCGCTTGGGGAAGGCGATAGGTCCTATTTCCAGGTGGAGCTAAAGGATGCATGGGTTTGGGACATGTACAGGCCTGTGCGCTTTGTTGACAACGTCAAAGTCGTGACTTTTAGAGATGTGAACATAGAGAAATTGCCTGAACATCAAGAGATCTGAATTTATTGATGATTGCCTGAGTAATCCAAACCTGAAGTGAATCCCTCTTGCCGTTTTCCAGGTCATTCGAGCCTTGGCTTGCACGGAGCTTGATGGTCGCTGACGATTATCACCGGAGAGAAGAGAAGACTCAGGGGCTGCGGCGTCTTTTGGATGCAGGAATTCTATTCTGTCGCCTTATCCAGCAATAGTTGTGCCAATGCCGTCGAAGATCGGGGGCATCAATGGGCACGATGACCAGGTGCGGAGAGCCTTTCGTTATGATGTCGTTGCATTCTGGGCATATGTAGTTCTTTGTAGCCTGGTACCCTTGAATAGCCTTCAGCGATGCAGTGTAGCCGGTAAGCGGGTCCGTTTCGAGACTGTCGAGATAGCGCTCGTTATCCTGAAGGGGATTTGTTTGTTCCCTGTCCGGATGTCTCATGCGGTTCTTTTTCGTTCTCTTGCGTTTCGTCATCTAAATACCCGTACCGGCGCAGCAATCATTGTGCCAAACCATTCGGGTTCCTCAAATCGATGTATGAAATTCCAATACTCAACAAAAATGCTAGTCCAGTCCGCGATGTGTTCTGGCGAGGGGGTTCAGGCGAGTCGCTCGCTATATGCCCTGGGCCGTTAGATGGGCTCATTGCCACAAGGGAAGGCACACCGCAGATAAATCTTTTAGTTGCTTGAGACTGCGCCGGCTGTGAAAAGCTGTGGGTAATATACGATTGTGCAAATGAATCTGGGTCTCTGGAAATGCTATTTTGAGGGACCTGGGAAATTAATCGGTGCTCCCACGACTAATTGCGTGGCCTTGTCGGCTTGATCCGTAAGGGTGGTTGTGGTTTGACCGATTTATCTGACACTGTGCCGGTGGTCATCACGGAATGGAGTAGACATGGGTTTCGAAGTTGTGATTGAGATCCCTAAGGGATCAAGGAATAAATACGAGGTCGACCATGAGAGCGGCCAGGTCTGGTTGGATCGCACTTTGTTCACGCCCATGGGATACCCGACTGACTACGGATTTATTGAGGGAACCCTTGGCGAGGATGGAGATCCCCTTGATGCCTTGGTTCTGCTGGAGCTTCCACTGTTCCCTGGCTGCCATGTAAAGGCCAGATCGATTGGTGCATTCATCATGAGTGATGAGGCGGGACGTGACGTGAAGTTGTTATGTGTGCCTGAAAAGGATCCCAGGTGGTCTCATATCCAGGACATAAATGATGTGTCGGAGCACGTAAGGGATGAGATCACGCACTTCTTTTCGCATTACAAAGACCTTGAACCCGGCAAGAGTGTAACCGTCGAGGGCTGGAGAGGCAAGGATAGTGCTGATCTCGAGCTCGCTAATGCGCAAGCCCGGCTGGCCAATCACGGCCACTGAGGACGAAACGTCCCGCTCGCCTGATTTTTAATGCGGATAAAAAGTTGCAGAATTTATCCTATCCAAATAGGTGTAAATCGCAGCAGTGAGTAAACTGGATTAAAACGGCGAGAAAGTAGAAATGACGTGGAAACTGTTCTAACCGAAGAGGTGAGGCTCGACCGCGAGCGGGAGCTTGAATCCTTAATCGAGATGATTCGGCCTGCCGTGCAGTCAGATGGAGGAGACCTGGTGCTTCAGTCCGCGGACGTTGAGACCGGCATAGTAAATGTCACGCTGGTTGGTTCGTGTTCATCGTGCGCGATTTCCGAGACTACCCTGAAGGCCGGTATCGAGAGAATTCTTACTGCCAGGCTTCCATGGGTGACTGCGGTTGTGGGCGATGTGGATGAATCTATTGGTTACGAAGATTCATACGCGATGGGACGCGGTGGCTACGTGCCAAGGATTGATGCCTAGGCGCTGCTTGGAAGTTTTTTGGGCGAGCAGCTTCGGACGCGGTGATTTCCAAAACACTCAGCGGGAGGCTAATGTCGTATAGGCCATAGTCGGTTCGCAGGGTGGGGATCCTAGATTATATGAGGGTTGTTACAAAACTTATACTTACGGTTATTTTCGGCGGATTATTGCTCGGACTTGGCTCTCTACTTCTTTTCCCGGCGTTTTCTAATTTGACGCTTTTTTTGGAGCCGGGTTCGCTTTCAACGCCGATCCAGCTGCGTGCACTTGCATATCCCTCGAGATTCTATGATGCGCAAGGCAAGATGCTTTATGTCATGCAGACAAATGGATACAGAGTTCCCGTCACCCTCTCGCAAATTCCCCAGAACGTAGTCAACGCTGTTTTAGATGTTGAAGACCACACTTTTTATCAACATGGGCCGATCGATCTCAAGTCGATAGCGCGTGCGTTATCGGCAGACGTATCCGGTGGGCAGATTCTTGAGGGTGGTTCCACAATTACCCAGCAGCTTGTCAAGAACACAGTTTTGTCACCGCAGCGAACCATTGCGCGCAAGATTCAGGAGGCGGTGGATTCCTATCGCATTGAAGGCCAGCTGACCAAAAGCCAGATCCTTGGGAAGTATCTCAATACGGTATATTTCGGTGACGGCGCATATGGCATAGGAGCAGCTGCCAAGACGTACTTCAACTTGAGCGTTGGACAGTTGACTACCGCTCAAGCTGCTCTTCTTGCAATATTGATCGAGGATCCGTCGGGAAACGACCCCTTTCTCCATCCGCAAAATGCATTAGCAAGGCGGAACACTGCCCTGGATCAAATGGTTCAGTACAACGACCTTACGCAGTCTCAAGCAAATCGCGACAAGCTCGAACCCTTGCCCACCGTTTCGTATAGGCCCTCTACAACCGCACCTTCTGCTTTTGTCCAGGAAGTCATCAACCGCATACTGACCGAACCGAAATATTCGGCTCTCGGAAGTACTCAGAGTCAACGCTTGCAGGCTCTCAACAGCGACGGGTTCGACATTTACACCACCTTGAACTCGAAATACCAGTCTGAAGCTGAGGCGGCAGTCAAGAAGATTGTACCGAATACTAATGGGAAGTATACGGCGGCACTGGTTAGCATGAATCCTTCCAGCGGAGCCGTCGAGGCTCTGGTCTCTGGGAACCCGTCTAAAGGATTCGGTGGCTATGATGTTGCCACGGGTCGGGGGGGAACGGGCCGGCAAGCCGGTTCTTCATTCAAGGCGATCGTTCTAGCTGCACTTCTTCAACAGGGCTACAGTCCTAATGATATCATTGACGGAACGGGGCCTTGCCAGTTCGTTATTCCGCATGTCCATCCATCGCCTTACATCGTGCACAATGCCGAGCCCGGATACGGATTGATGACCATCACGAAGGCCACCGCTGATTCAGTTAACTGCGCCTACGTCCGTCTTGGCGTCAACATGGGTGATCAGAATATCGTGAATATGGCCCATATCATGGGTGTAACCAGCCCCCTTATAGCTGTTCCGTCGTTGGCGATAGGTTCCGAAGACGTCACGCCGTTGGAGATGGCGGGCGTTTACTCCATTCTCGCCGATGGTGGAATCAGACACAATCCGTATTTCGTCTCAAAGATTCTCGACTTGCAGGGTAAGACAGTGCTTCAGACCCAGGCAAAAGGAACTCGCGTATTGTCTGCGCAAAATGTGGCAGTCGAGGATCAGGTGCTTCAGGATGTCGTGCAGTATGGAACGGGGACTGCTGCCGCAATTCCGGGACGTGAGGTTGCGGGGAAAACCGGTACCACCGATAACTTTACCGACGGATGGTTCAACGGTTTCACACCTCAGTTGGAGACAGCAGTTTGGATGGGCGATCCTGCCGGATCCGTTCCCATGTTTGATGTCGGAGGGATTCCTGTTTATGGTGGTACGTATCCTGCAGAAATTTGGCACGCATACATGTCTCAAGCGCTTGCGGGCCAGCCAGCATTGACATTCCCACAGCCCAACTTAGCACTTATTCCACAGGGCAGATTTATCGTGCCAATTGACTCGCCTGGCTCAATAGTTGTTCCGCCTACCTCGTCTACAACCACGACGACGGGACCCAATGCTGGTAGCGGATCGCCCAGCACTTCTTCGAGCACTACAATTGCCCCTACGACAACTTCAACGGCCCCTACGACTACTAATGTAGTGCCAGCGCAAGGTACCGGCTAGGGGGTCCGCTTGTTGTATGTCCTTTGGCAGAAAAA
>JAJYFX010000172.1 GCA_021785315.1 Actinomycetes bacterium
TCAATCTTTTGGGCATCGAGAGAAAATACCTTTGCCAAGACCTCCCGCAATCGATAGGGACTTTTGTTCGTGGCCCATACCGTAAGCGTTCCATCGCTTTGATAATCAACTACGCAGGACTGCGGCTCGAGGTATCCCTGATGGTCGCCAGGCGTTGTGTAGGTCTCATCCACAATGTGCTCGGCGTTTCTCAAAGCAGCTTCGGCTGCTTCACGTGAGCCGTGAGCGTCTACCGACTGGATATTGCTACCGGACTGCGGCGTGGCGACGGCACCGAGGTATTCCCAGGGCTTCTCGTGGACGAGCGGAGCGCCCGGGACGATTGCTTCGCGCGCTGTGGCGACAACTGGAAGCTCTTTGTAGTCGACTTCAATCAGTTCGGCCGCCGCCTCGGCAATTTCCCGTGAGGCCCCCACCACAGCTACGATCGGGTCCCCTACCCGTCGGACTCGGTCGCTCGCCAAAATAGGTACGTCAAAAACTCGTCTTCCATAAAGGTTCGTCGCGACCGGAAGATCCTTTGCGGTAAAGACTCCGAGAACTCCTTCCATCTTTTCTGCGACGGAAGTGTCAATGCTCTCTATCAAAGCCGAAGGATAATCGCTCCTCTTTACAGCTGCGTAGGCCATTCCCTCGAGCACGACGTCGGCAGTATATTTAATTGCGCCCGTAGCCTTTGCAACCGCGTCAATACGACGTTCTGACATATTCCACCCTCTGTTTTACCAGTTACTTATAAAACGAATACACCATTATTTATGCATCACAAAACTGCAACGTAACCCCAAACGGCAACTGCCTTTACGAACCGAATCTATCGGGATGACACCGCAGGCGACTGGAGCATTACAGTTCTACAAACCTAACCAAGTGTCCGCTAAGTCAACACAGTATCAGACTATCGAACGAAGCAAATGGCAAACGGTATCGAACCCCAACTGTTTATAGTAGCAATCACACTCTCATTTGCTCCTGAAATACGGCAAGGAACAGAAAAATATTCTTGCAAAGAGGTTGGTGGCTAAGTCTGTTTGCGCACTGCATGGCCTTGGGAAATTAACTGTCGCGGGTGACATCTGAAAGACACTATTTCCGACCTGGCGCTAGCAGACTTAGTTAGTGCAGCAGGCATGGGATGACAAAACGGCGTAGGTCTTTCCACTACTCAATGCGAATGTTTGCTGAACTGTTTGTGCAATCGGCAGGCGTGCTAAATCGACCGGCCGATCCACAATAAGGGATCCCATTTCTAGCCTCGAGTCATAGGGAGCTCCCACACCCGTTTGTTGCCGCCGATACTCTAAGACTCGCCCCTGAATAGGTTGCTAGCGGCGAATTCCTCTGAATTGAGCAAATCGACAGAAGATCAACGCCCCAAGGTAAGGCTCGAGAAGACTATTTGCGACAGGTCGGGCGTAAAGTAATTGTGCCGTTATGCAGGCCCATCGAGAGTTAACTTCAACTACGAATTGGTAAAACAAGATCGCGTTCAGGTTTCGGACCGACCCGCCAAAAAATTTCGTGAAATTTGCATTGGATAAAGAATGAGGTAGAAAACTAACTTTTTAAACTGTGAACCCATACGACCTACAGCACTATTTCTCTGCACGTCGTATGGGTAATTCACTGTCCTATGAATTGCTAATCTTTCTGCTAACTTCCATTTACGTAGGTAGAGATTGCCGATGAGTTTTTAACGGCTGTGACCACTTCGCTCTGGATTGTTGCTCCTGGAACAAAGTTCAGCGGTACACCCTCTTTCGCAGCTTGGGCTATCGTTGACGATTCAGCTACCACCTTGGCCAGAGCGTCACGAAGAACCGCCAGTCTTGCAGCTGGGATTCCCGGAGGCCCGGCAAGATCATAAGTCAGCGCGCCCAGAGCCAAGGCTTCCTTCACTGCGCCTGACTGAGCTGCGCTAAGGTTGGCAGAACTCAATGCATCGCTCAATGTTACAGAACCCTTCACCGCAGACTGTAGGTTTGCAAGCGTAGGTTGGAACGTAACAAGGAGCGCTTTGGCTTGACCGCCATCGAGCATGGAGCGCATAGGTGGAAGGTTTTCAAACAAATATTGGCCATCTCCCGCCAGGAAACCTTGCTTCAGGGTCGACGTCGATGTGAACCCGGTTATAAAGGTGTGCGGGATGTTGAACGCCCCAAGGACCACCCTGTTGAACATGTCACCAGTACCGTTGCGGACATCGACCACCTTGATGGGGGTCTTGATGGTGAGTAGCTGGCTAAAGCTAGTGACACCGGATTTGGGAGAAGTCAGGAAAACACTGGGCGAGGTACCTGGCTGTCCAACATAGCTGAGCTTGGACAAATCAAAATTCTGACCAGGCTTCTTCTCAACAAGGCTTGCCATGTCGCCACCGGTGTTCACCATTCCGAGCGTCAATCCGTCAGGAGATGCAGCTGCCATTTGGTTGGTGCCCACAACTGTGCCGCCGCCGTTGACGTTCTCGACATTTACGGTTGCCCCAAGCGCCGCAGCCAGACCAGGTGCGATAAGTCTTGCATACTGATCGTAACCACCTCCTGGATTATCAGGCGCAATTAGGGTGATCGTCTTCCCCTTGAAAAACGCAGCCGCTGCGGCGCTGGCCGAGGTTGTCGCGGTTGTTCCGCTGGTTGTCGCGGTGGATGAGGAGCTAGATCCGCAAGCAGCCAAAACCATGCCAGCGGTAGCTGCCGTAATGCCAATAAGTGCTGACTTTTTTCTAGTTATTTTATTATTTCTAACAACTGACCTTCTAAATTTCACTGCTTCACTCCTTTGATTTATTACGGTTACATATTTGGTGGTTATAGCCGAGATTTATTTCGTCCGTCCCGCTGTGTTGGCACGAACTGACAATCTCACACTTCCCGATGATTACCCCCAATCTTCTCAGATTCTCTTTCACACAATTCACGCATCGTGTTTCGATTAGATCCCGAAATTAATGATTTAAGACTGCGTATGGTTGCCGATATGCTCTCCAAAAAAGCAACTATAACCGATCTACCTGCTCACAAATAAGCAGTCAGTAAATCTCGTCAGCTATTGTCCCGGATACACCGGTTCACGAACGTCAGTCGGCTATCCTTTGAATGCTCCAAACTTCGCTAACCCCCTTAGTCAAAGTGCCCCCATTGTATCAGGCAGTGATATCCAAGAAATGTCAATAGGTAAAAAAGACCTATGGTAATACCCTTTTAATCCAACCGGATATCACAATAGCCTGGATATCCTGGCACCTGCCCAGTTTTAGATTTCTAGTATTTCAATGCGACAACGACCGGGGACGTGTAGATTACGGCTGCGAGTCGGATTCCCATTCGTCAAATTGTGAGACATGCAACTGGCGGTTGGCACCTTACGCTGCGCGCAAAAGCCTGAATGGACTAGAGAAATCTCTCAGTACTGATTTTGAGCATGAAGTCTTGAGCATCGTATCTGATGGGTTAGAGTAAAGACCCGCTAGGCCAGCTTTGGCCATGTGAGGCCTTGACACATCAAGGGCGCTGTTGTCTGGTTCTTTTATCCAGTATCTAGGGATGCAAATGGCCTTCTTGTCGAGATGACGACAGAACTTCAGTCCACAATTCCCTATCTGCCAGCGAATGACATTGCCCGCGGACCCGAATTTTAGACAGCAAAAGTGCTGGGTCTGTAGCAGTGCTCCGGTCCGCTTGAAGGCGGCTTTACCAATGCGTTTACCAGGCAAGTTGCAAGACAAACGAAGCGGGTACCGCTAGCGTTTGACGCCAGAATCGCTTGCCGGATCGCTCTCCCTGGATTTGATCCCCCGTCTCGGCGAGTAGGTGATACTTTCTAATCAAGAGACTCACGGAGCTCAAGAAACTGAGACATCGCTGCGATTGCGAGAAGACCTTTAGCTTCTGCAGGATTGTGATCATCTGACACGACATTGACGCTGTTGAGGTTGGAAGATGGTACAGTCGCTTTCAGTGCCCTTTTTTAATGGGCTCAGCCTATCTTGCCAGCGACCATTCTACCCGCTCAGAAGGCACTATTTCTTTCCTCGGAGACTTTAGGGAAGATTCACTTCAATGTTTTGAAGATAAGGAGTTGCACATGCTCGTGCTCAGTAATGACGATGTGAAATCGGTTCTCGATATGGAGGGAACCATGTCGGCCCTGAGGATTGGGTACGATGATCTTAACCGTGGTGAAGCAACCTATGGACCCAGGATAGATTATTACCTACCTACTGGGCGTGACACTGACTACTACCAGTGGGGCAATATGGTGGGAGCGTCTTCAACCTTCGGAGTCGTTGCCGTACGGATGAAATCAGATATAGCATCGTGGCCAGAAGGAAAGACTCAGGAAAAATTCTGCGTCAGACCAGGCCTTTTTTGCGGCTTGGTGATGCTCTTTAGTGCTTCTGATGGCGCGCCGCTAGCAATGATCCAGGATGGATATCTTCAGCATATGCGCGTTGGCGGCTCAATGGGAATTGGCGTTGATCTGCTCGCCAGAAAAGACGCGACATCGGTTGGAATCCTCGGATCCGGCGGAATGGCCCGATCATTCCTTGAAGCCTTCGTTCTGGCAAGGCCCATACGCAGCGCAAGGGTGTTCAGCCCGACCCAAGCAAATAGAGAAGCCTACGCGAAAGAGATGTCCGAGAAACTTGGTATCAGCGTCGAACCGGTTGGCAGTGCAAAAGAGGCTGTTAGCGGCGCCTTGATCGTAGCTAGTGCTACAGACTCGATGGTTCCCACCTTTGAGCCCGAGTGGCTGAGACCTGGTGCACATGTGGTTTGTGTAACACGAAGGGAACTAAGCGAGGCGTTGATTTCCCGGGCAGATGTAATTGTACAGCTCGGAATAAATACTGTTCCGTTTGGGACACCGGTGCCAATGATCGAATGGAAGGCGGGAGGGATTTCCTCTTTCGTGGCGGGAAGTCCCCGCGATAGAGCACGGATACCAGAGTCTCGTGCTGCCTCCACGGGAGAATATCCTTTAATGCTTGATGTTGAGCGAGGAACAGCACCTGGTCGAAGCACAGCTGAGCAAATAACTTTGTTCGTCGGCACCGGCACGCAAGGATTGCAGTTCGCAGCGGTGGGAGGGCGTGTTTATCAGGAGGCTGTAAAAAAGGGCCTTGGCCATACGCTGCCGCTTGATTGGTTTCTTCAGGATATTCGGGACTAGGAGGCAATATTGACCTGGCGCTACCTCGAAAACGCTCTAATAAGAC
>JAJYFX010000173.1 GCA_021785315.1 Actinomycetes bacterium
CAAATACATGCGAAAAAACAAGACACCTTACCGAATAGTTTTTGTATCCGAGCCGGTCTGTTGGACCGAAGTACCGGAATCCGTCGCGGTCCTAAGACGCCAGCGCAGAAGATGGTCGAGGGGGCTACTTGAAACACTATGGAGCAACCCAACCCTGCTCATGAACCCGCGATATGGAACGCTCGGTCTTCTCGCGGTTCCATATTTCCTTCTCTTTGAAGTCTTAGGGCCAATTGTCGAACTCACAGGCTTCGTTACCTTGATAGTCGCCCTGATATTCCACTTTGTCAATTTCTACTTCGCAGGTCTCTTCTTCACCGTGGCCATCTTTTATGGAATCTTGCTATCAATACTTTCCATTTTCATAGAAGAGGTGTCCTATCATCGCTACGACAAGTGGCGCTTTCTTTTCCAGACAATCATCTCGGCGCTCGTTGAAAACTTCGGATACAGACAAATGCACGCGTATTGGCGCCTCGAAGGAGTGATCCAGGCGCTTCGCAGATCAGACCGTAGCTGGGGGTCGATGCCACGCAAGGGGTTCATTCCATCCGAGACTACATGAATCGCCATCAACTCAAATGATGCAGTAAATCTGACTGTCGCAATCAAGCGGCCGAGAAATCAATCCGAATCTCCGAAGCTAAATCTTTTGGCAGAGTAGGACGCGCCCGGGAACCTCTTACTACCGTTTGAGCTAACTTGACATAATATCTATTTTAGGCGCACGCGATTATCTGAATTCTGCCTGGGTATTTGGTCATCGCCATGTAGCCGTGACCAACTGGAATCGCACTGCTTAGGGCTTGGAGGACTGACTATAGACAGTCTCGGGTGAATGGTTCACGGAAAACGCATTGAACATTGCGCCAGAGACGACAAAAAGCAACATCCCTCCGGCAATGTCAATCCAAAAATGATTCGCGGTGACAATGACGACAAATGTTGTCACAAAGGGATCCGCAATCAACGCACGACGCACCCACTTATTTTTGACGACCGGAGCCAATGCCCAAGCACACCAAATTGCCCAGGCAAAGTGCAAACTCGGCATAGCTGCGTAAAGATTCCCGGCGTCAGCCATCAGGGTCGCATCTAGCGATCCGGCACCACCTATGACTGACTGCGTGTCGATGAAATGATACTGGGGCGGAAGCAAATGAGGAGGCGCCACTGGAAAAATCACAAATACTACCAACGCGATTACGTTCATAACCGCCATTACATTGCGCCATACCAGGTAACGTTCCGGAAATTTCCTAAACAAAACCACTAGCACTAAAACTGGGAGTACAAAATGAACCGTGACATAGAAAAGATCGGACAACTTAATCAGCCACACAAAATGCCGAACAAAGAATTGCTGTATCTCCTGCTCGTTGAAGACATGAAACGCCTTCTCGACCTGAACCTCTTTCAGAGCATTAGCTACGGCACGTTTCTTGGATCCCCCGGATAATTCTGAGGTAGCCTCATATCCGAAATACACTACCAACGCTATCGCGAGCTGATTCCAGAAATGGATTACCTTTGATCCGGCACGGCGTTTTGGTGCGAGCCATGGATATCGCTCCACTAGAGCACGTAAACGCCCATACATTTCTGTCAACGTCACTAAATAACACTCCAAACTTCATCTCGCGTGCCGATCAATAATAGTGGCGAATTAGTGTTACCACGTGCTTTCCGGCGACCCCACCACTCCCCTCTCCCTAGATTAACTAGTACAAAAGGGCTCAGGTGCTTATCAATTATTTCACTTAAACAGCTCGTCAAACCGTCATCGGCCATGAAAGCTGTTCGCCGCAGATCAAGGGTCCTCATAATTTCTTTCTTTGATACTTTCGCCTATTCTGCATGACAGAAAGTAATAATGCGGATTATATATAGCTCGGTCCTACAGGTATAAACTTGAGCAGCCTTTTAGGTAGGTTAGTTCCAGCTGCGAATTCTCAGAAGTCGAGATTCAGC
The DNA here is from genome assembly GCA_021785315.1 of Actinomycetes bacterium. The sequence continues at coordinate 1,972 of JAJYFX010000173.1, forward strand.
CAAGCTGCGTGCATATGGGGGGAATTGCGTGTGACTACATTTACGCCTGAATCAAGCAAAAAGCTTGCGCATTTGCTGACATCGATCTTCAAGCATCGCGCAATCTTGGCAGCGCCGCAATATAGTTGCGGGAATGCTGCTGCGATATTGAGGGGATGAGGACGAAATTAAAACCACGAGCGCCCCTTTTGCAAATACAGCTACCGACCACATCTATTTGAGATCTGGCGCCATGGCATTGGCGTCGGCATCGAGCCTCGGGTTTGCAAGATTCTCATATTCGCTGATACTTCCCGCAATGGAGTCAGCCCTGCATTGGAATTATCAAAAACTAGGGACTCTCAACACCGTCAACGCACTCGGCTACCTTTTTGGCGCATTCACCGCAACAACCTATTCAAATAGATTTGGAGCCAAAAAAACATTCGGCGCATCGATCGTGCTGCTGGCTGTAATGGGACTACTGTCGGGCTCGTCATCGAATTTCACGGTCCTCGTCGCTGCGCGCGCACTGTCCGGCCTTTGTGGTGGTGTAACCTTTGTGACTGGCGGCAGCCTGATTTCCGCCAGCTCGTCTCATCTCGGACATAAAGCTTCCGCTACCGCATCCGGAATTTACTATGCAGGTGCCGGAACCGGGATAGTCGTTTCCGGACTTGCCCTCAGACCACTATTCGCGCACTTCGGTCAATCCCATTGGCAGTGGGGATGGGCAATCATGGCTGCCTTCTGCTTTTTAAGTGCCGCGCTGACAATCCCACAAACCAGACACCTCATTGAACCCCCTAGGCAGAGTAGAAAAACAGCTCAAAAATTCCCAATCAGAGGTCTGGAGCCATCAATAATAACCTCGGCGCTGTTTGGAGCTGGCTACATATCATTCATTACCTTTCTAATCGCATTCCTGACCGCGGAAGGAAGCGGAGGCACGGCCATCGCCTGGTTCTGGGCAATGCTTGGGATATCGGCCATGCTGACGGGTCCGATTTGGGGCCGCATCCTGGCACGGCTCAAAGGCGGAACCGGACTTGCCGCGGTCTTGTTTGTGGCCTCGGTCGGCACTGCATTAACACTCGTCACCAGAAACTTCCCGATTCTGATGATCTCGGCATTTTTGTTCGGATCCTCTATCATGTCAGTGGCCACTTCTTATACAATTCTTGCCCAGAGGAATCTCGAACAACACCTCGTAGGTAGTGCCATAGGCGTCTTTACAACAGCAATTGCTTTTGGGCAGATTATTGGCCCGATAAGCGTCGGAGCCATATCCGATACCTCGCAAGGCATCAGGCTCGGGATAGTTGCCTCCCTAATCATGCTCCTGGTAGGCACTGTCGTCGCACTGCTTCAGAGAGACCAGATCCACCGTGTGAAACTGGCGCCAGAGATGAAAGCCAACCTAGATACTTGACTTTGCCGATCCGGGATTACTCCCTGATATTTAGGTACAACTATTCTGGTATCAAAACCGATACGGAAAGATTTCAAATGTCTCAATGTGAAGATGAAATTCGCAGCAAAAGATCTACGAGCACAAAATGGATGAAATACTCCAGGGATGTCTTGCCGGCATGGATTGCAGATATGGATTTAGGCATTGCGCCCGCGATAGCCAGCGACTTGTATCAGCGAATCGAATGTGGAGATCTGGGCTATCCGTGCGCAGATCTGGAGGCGAAATTCATTGACGCCTTTTCCGATCGGTATCTTGACAAGTTCAACACTCCGCTAGACCCCGATCTGGGCCTGGTTGCCACCGACGTCGTGCAGAGCATTGTAATCTCGCTGCTGACACTGACTGAGCCGGGCGACGGCGTCATCGTCCAGACACCCATTTATCCCCCGTTTCTGCACTCGGTTGAAGATACTGGACGCAATCTGCTGGAGAACGCGCTCATCAAATCGAATAATTCCTGGGAGATAAACTTTGACGAGCTGGAATCTCTTGCGAGTGACCCGCGCACCACACTTCTGCTGCTTTGTTCTCCTCATAATCCGACCGGACGAGTATTTACCCAAACGGAACTAGTCAAGGTAGCCAATATCTGTGCTAGACACAATGTGCTGGTGGTCGCCGATGAAATTCACTGCGATGTCGTCTACCAACCCAACTACCATATTCCATTCGCCTCAATCTCTCCAGAATTTGCAGTGAACGTAATTACGATGAATTCAGCGACCAAATCATTCAATATTGCGGGACTAAGGTGCAGCGTGGTTCACTTCGGTTCCGCAGAGCTGAAGGCTCGATATGAGCGTTACGATGCTCCGGCGAGAGGCTCTATTTCGAATCTGAGTTTAATAGCTGCGACAACCGCGTGGCAAAAAGGTGACTCCTGGCTGGCATCAACCATGGCTACCCTCGAGAGAAACCGTGAAATGCTCGACGAATTCATCCGCACGAATAGCTTTGGCATCACTTATCTTGCACCCCAAGGTACCTACCTTGGCTGGCTCGATTTCCGCGACACCAAAGCCGCAACTGCTCCAGGGGAGTACCTTCTTCGAGAAGGCCACGTCGCGCTCAGTCCGGGTTCCGACTTCGGCAAGCCGGGTGACGGCTGGGCTCGGCTAAATTTCGCCACTCAGCCGGAAATCCTAGAGGAGATCTTCGATAGGATCAGCTCAGCTCTCAAATAACGTGCCTCCCCGGTTTTCAGTTCTCTTGGTCCCTCCAGGTCACGAATTAAGATCTTGCGACATGATCGCAAAAGCCGTCCTTGTCAGGTCCACTAAGGAAAAGTTCATGTCGGCTTCAAGCCACGAAAACATGGTTGCGAGCGAACAGGCCACGATGCCTGACGATGCAGCCCTTAGGCTCTGCGAATCGGGATCCACACCGCGCTCCATAAGAGCCTTCCATGCAACCAGGTACAGCTGGGATCTGCGAGCTAAATTAAGTTCCCCTAGACTGGGCGTGCTGTTTACCACCTTGTATCCAAGCCTGAGAGCATTGGACAAGCTTGGCGTCCGTGATACCTCGATGAAAAGCTTAATGATGCCATCGGCCAGCGCTTCAAGAGGATTTAGAGACGGATCGGCTGTTCGGACTAGCGAACTCAACGAGCGGCCAAGGTACCCTAGCGGAAACGAAACTATAGATTCCTTGGTGGGGAAATAGTTGAATAGCGTCCGGGGCGTAACCCCGGCTCGAAGTGCTATGTCCTCGACAGTTGTACGATCGAATCCTTGCCTGTCAAACAGGTATAGTGCGGATTGGTAAATAGAACGCAAAGTAT
>JAJYFX010000174.1 GCA_021785315.1 Actinomycetes bacterium
GTGGATGCCAACGGCAATCCAGTTGCAAATGCCTCAGTTGCCCTCTGTCCCACCAATCCAGTGCTGCCGCTGCAGGGCTGTTCCACCGCCATAACCGATAACCAGGGCTATTACTCGATCGGCAGCCTGCCGCCGGGAAGCTACACAGGATCTGTAATAACCCTAATGGGGCCGATGACATTTGGCCCAGTTACAGTTACCAGCCAACGACAAACCGTCATTCCAATAAGCAAGATCAACAGTCTTGTACTGCCAATGCCATCAACCGTGTCTCTTACATCGGGAACGTTGCCGCCTCAGACAGCAACCACGACAAGCCAAAAGGGACTTCTACCAAACATCATTTCAACCGCGGTGACTACGGTTTCCAAATACAATTCTTGCCCTGACGCAAAGGGAGCGACATTTACCGTATGGGCAACTGATGAAAACCCAAGTTCGCCGACCTATCAAAAACTGACGCAGGTGACGACTCAACCCATGACAGAAAATCCGGCAGGTTCCGGCAACTACTCAGGGGCATTTGCACCACTTGACACGTTCCCAAACGGTCTATTCTTGAGCGGGGGCGGGCAGATCACCATCAACATACCGTGCCCCTCAGGAACTCCGGAAAAGGCGGCATTCACAGTTTACATAGACCCATCAGGTATCGTAGTGAACCAGAACGGTGTGCCGCTGTCCGGAGCCGCTGTCACACTACTCAACTCTCCTACCGGTGCCCCAGGCACATACAATGTTGTACCCAACGGCAGTGCCGTGATGTCACCTGCCAACAGAACCAACCCTCAGATAACCGACTCCTCTGGAATCTTTGGATGGGACGTAATAGCGGGATATTATGAAATTTCCACAAGCCTGAGTGGCTGTACATCAACACCCCTGACGTTCCAGGTTCCGCCATCCCTATCAAATGTCAGCATCACACTTAATTGTGCGGTATCAGGGCCTTCAAGTTTACCGTCAAACGATTTGCTACCGACAAATGTGACGGCAGAAGCGGGCAATGCCAGCGCAACAGTCACCTGGGACGCTCCGATCAACAACAATGGCAGCACTATAACCGGTTACAAAATAACCCCCTATATCGGGACTACGCCACAGGCACCCCAGACATTCGACACCTCGGCGACTACCGAGACGGTGACCGGACTCACTAATGGAACCATCTACACATTCACGGTAGCCCCCATCAACTCATCCGGTACAGGCTTACCGTCATATCCTTCCAATGCGATCATCCCATCGACCGTCCCTGGCGCACCAACAAATGTGACAGCCTCGCCAGGCAATACCAGCGCAACAATTGTTTGGGATGTTCCAATAAACAATGGTGGGTCCACGATTACTGCCTACATGATCACGCCATTTATAGGCAGTACACCACAAGCACCGCAGATCTTCGATACACCGGCAACCGCAGATACCGTGATAGGACTAACCAATGGAACTACTTACACTTTCAAGGTCGCCGCGATTAACTCGGCCGGTACAGGACCAAACTCACAATCGTCCAACCCCGCCACTCCTGAAAACTCTTTGGGACCAGTTCCCCCGGGATCTGGAACCTCTGGAAGTGGACCAAGTGCGGTCGTCAAGACGTCTGGTGGATCTGGATCCTCCGGAAGCTCAGGGGGGATTATTAGTGGAAATGCTGGTAGCGGGAGCCTGATATCGCCATCAATTGGCAGTAATGCCCTGGCAACTAGCCTCAGTTTCAATGTCAGCAACACCGCAAATGAAGTGGGAAACCTTACAGGCGGAAGTCTCTACACCTTCATCTGGTTCTTTGGTTGGCTTCTCATCTGCGTGATAAGCGGAAGATACTTCTTCTATAAGCGTCGTGACCTCAACTCGCCAAAACGCCTAAGGGTGGTCATCAAATAGCACACATTGATGCTGATACGACCGGACACTTCCGATCAGGTTCCAATAGTCTCGTAGGCATGCCCTCGGAGCGCAAAGGTGCTCTGACCTGCCACGACGATGACTCTATTGGGTGGTTGGCCTGAAATGGAACCAAGGCGCGACAAGATTCGAAGCAGAAAGCACCCTCGCAGGATTCTTGATTTTCTGTGGTTATTTCTTCCGACGATCACACTCATCTCAGTTGCTGGATACCTCGTAGGTGCACTGGTTCTGAGGGTCAATCCGCCAGTATTGGCGATTCAGAGTCAAACTATGAGCCCCACCATCCGACAGGGTGACCTGGCAATCCTGAAAAGCACCGAAGCCCGGCTTCTCAAGCCAGGAGACATCATAGCTATCAAGCTAACAGGTCAGGAGCAGTCTAAATACCAGCTCCCAAGTGAGATAATCCGTCGCATAGTCAAGATAACTCGCAGCAACAACACTGAACTCTTTCTGACTAAAGGCGACGGAAACCCGGCCAACGATCCCTTCTCTGTGAATCCATCGGCTGTTTCGGGCAAAGTAATTAAATCAATACCTTTTCTTGGCTTCCCAATTCTCTTCTTCTCCTCACAACAGGGAATCATCTTTCTCATCGCTTCAGCGATCATCCTCCTTATCTACTACATTCTCGGGTTCCTTGAGGATAGACGCCATTATGCTCATGCAACGGCCGCGACAATGCAGAACGTACTCGAAATGGTGGGGTATGTCCATGATGCGGTGCAGGAGACCCAATCCATCTCCTTAGAGAGGCTTGCGTTCCCAGGAATCGAATTCCAGAAGGCGTCACGTCAGCTTCAAGCTTACGCAGAGGAACCTATCGCCGAGCCTGACAATCGACCATCCGAAACCCAGTCAAGCATTTCGAATCTGGATCTCACCCAAGTACGGGACGAACTGAAAAATATCCTCGGCCAAAGCATACAGCTCAGGCAAGCCGCAGACTGGATTTCAATGGGCGAGGTAGACTACGACAGCATCAGGGAGCTTCTAATGCAGTCGGTTCTTTCGATCCAAACATTGCTAGAGGCCATTCATGACCCTGAACTTCTGGTTGCTCTGGAACAGAGCAAATTGGCGGCGACCCCTTTACCATTGCCGATTGACGGACCTGCACCAAAAACTTTTCCCGAAATTTCCAATTTTCAAGTGCCACAGACACTTAAGGTCTCCAGAGACGCCATTTTGGCAGATCCCGAGACTGAGCTAATAGATCCAGGAATGAGTCCGCGTCAAGGTTTGACTGCAATGGCTGTTCAGACTGTCGCGCCGGGTAGTGAATCTAATGATGAAATTGAAGCCACCAGGATCCAACTTCATCACGAAGATGCTCTTCTCGAAGATGACAACTTCGACATTTTTCAAAGCCAGGACGGCATTTTGGAAAATATAGACAATGTTTTCATTCAACAGGGAGCCACGCCAAATGAGGAGCCGGTGCAATCCCCACATGGTACAACCAATAAGCGCCACCGTAGAAGAAGTATGCGCTGGCGGGACTGACCTCACCGCATGTCAGGTCAACCTTGTTTATCTTTTTGAAATTCGTCGGGACATTTACGGTCCAAATAGGCATTTCCAAAAAATGTGGAGGTGCCACACATGCTTAATCTGGCTTCAGACACCTCATCAAGCCACCACGAGTGCACGTAGAAAGAAGATTTCGTGCGGCCTGAACCGAGCTATTTATACTACGTTGGGATAGCTGTGATCCTATGGAACCGTCTCTCGTGGCCCCAACTCAAAGGAGAGGAAGGATTTTGCAAGTTAGGCGTCTCCACTTTCTTCTTCCCCACTTACCCATTTATGTCGATATTGCCAAGCTGCCACCGCCCGCGAGATGGGCTATAGAAGAATTCATTACTGCGAAGAGTTGATCGAACTGCACTTTCTCCTTGCCCGACCCCCATATTTGGAAGTGCTTCGGAAAGTTCACGGGAAGATTGATGACCTCTGGAGCTACGAGCCAAGGTATATACGCAGGCTCGTGTCAACGTTGACCTGTTTCCAGTGGATGCCGCCAAGGATGCCCAAGATGGTATTTGCGCACTACCTTTTAGGAATCGATTGGAGTTCAGTTTTTGCTGCTCCATTGTCTCGCCGAAGGTATCGAGGATGGTCAAAAGGGACCTCTTAACTACAGCCCTAGTCTCAGGGGAAAGTTGTTTGATCACAAGATACCCGCCCACGGAAAGGACAGTGAGAATTAGCGGATGAAGATTTTTACCGCCCATTTGCCAACTGATACCGCGCTGGTTACAGCATACGAGGGCACTAGGACCATTCCCTGGATAATCCTGTCGAGCTCCGAGGCGTTGCCACCTGCCTGTAGCGTTTTCAACCACTCATAATGAAATTGTTGGTCGAACTTTGTTCCGTAGACTGCTTTTAGCGCTACATTGTCCTGAGTCAGGTAGAACGCTCCGAGAGCTAGTGAAAGGCATGCGGAAGGCACATCGTCAGGATCTTTGACTTTAAGGATACTAATCCTCGTTCTCTCGTCGGCAGTGAGGAGATCTTCAAGAAGTTCGCACCGTTTGACTACCCGAACTAGAGGAAGGTATTGAGACTCCCACCTGGCGATGAATTCTTGAATGCTAATTTGCTTGCTCTCAGCCCACACTGCCGCATGTTCATAAACCTCCTCAATGACATGCTCCGCACAGAACAATCGAAACGCCGCATTGTTCGCACCGTTTATGAGAACCGTGGGGCCCTTTTGCCTACAGGCTCGCGAGATGTCATTCTTGAGTACGTTGGCATCTGGCACGATTGGAGGGATTCCATTTGGCCGCAGAAGGATATTGTAAGGCCACAAATCGCCATCAGCTTCGGGGAACTGAACGGCTTTAGTCGCGTTTTGGCGGTGCAGTACTCGTAAGGTTTGGTCAATCGGCGTGGATAACTGGGGCAGTCGTCGTGGCGTTTCGCTTGGGACTTCATCTGTCGGGCACAAGGGTTCGATGCTCTATGGATTGTGTGTTCGCAATTTTATGCACGCGCTAGGCTCGCCTTCCATCACAAAGTGCTCTCCTATGTCTATTTTTGCCTCAGTCTGGCCGGTCTCAGGGGGACAATCATCTTACCTACTTACGCCTCCTTCGTATTTCTCTTGAGCATCGTTCTGATCATCATTAGGGGACACTTGACCTTTACCCAGACTTACGAACAGCCGCTTGTCGTACCGCAGGACGGACATACATAGCACGAACCGGCGCGCTGCATCTGATTGCCACATTGGTAACAATATGGAGCGTCTTTC
>JAJYFX010000175.1 GCA_021785315.1 Actinomycetes bacterium
AAACACGGAACTCAAAATTTTTTTGCTGCTGAGAGCGATGGCCCACGGGTGATAACCATGGGAAACCATGGGAAACATTGTCGCTGAACAATAGCCAAAAAACTTGTGGGTAAAGATTAGGTCTGGTTGCAGGTGCAATAGTGGTAAACCCCAGACAGTAGAGAGTGTCCGGTTTCTTGCGCCCCTGTTACCGGCGTCACGTGTCGCAAGCCGACCAAAGGCAATGAGACGGGTTTTCGTCGGTTCGAAGAACTCCAAGATTATCTCACAGAAAAGGTCGAGGAACTGGTGCAGCACCGTGAATCGGCTGACGAAACGACACCTGGTCAGGATGATCTTCTCGTTAAAAAAAGCGAGCTGCGAGCTATATCGATTAGTGGTAAGACCCATTCCATAAAACATGTATATGACATTTTGTTGCTGACCGCCGCATGGCTGATTAAGCAAGGGAAGCTCCGCAAGACTGGACGTTCCAATAAAAATTGGAATCTAAACGGTATCTAATCGCGGAGCGCCCGGTACACCCGTACAATAACAATCCCTTTAGAGGTCCATGTCATTTCTACGTCAACCCAGGATTGGCTGTTGGGCCCAAACAACTTCGGGCGTTCGGAGAACAGATAGTAAAACATTGGGATCACTCGGATGGTACCGCCCGTAGTTACCACAGCTTGAATTATGAAGTCGGTAAACTTACTTTCCCATACGACAATAATTATTCCCGTAGCAAATACCAGCGCAACCGCGGTCACCAATACCAAAAGGTCAGGTGCAGTGCTTAACTGAGGCACCGTAGAACGCTTAGAGGCCCTGTTGGTGTAAAACGCAGCCAGATCCATCCACAAAAGCAGAACAAAAGTGTCCAGAACGAAGCTGATTGTTAGCGATTGTAGCACTAACTGCACGGAATCGAGCTGCGGCAGCGCAATCCGTCGTCCAATGGGAAGTCGCGTAATGTATCCTGGCAAAATACACGTCTTTCCGCCATTAGGCTTGGAACTCCGGTGAAAAGTCGACACCATCTGGTGTTGGACTTGGCCTCGGATTACCGGATGGATCTCCCGAAGGGTGTGCATGTCGACGGCCCGGCCTTCGAATATCTCCGACAATCGATCTTGAATGCTCAACAGCCGAACAAAGCCCACGCGCTGACCGGGCGCGAATTGAACCACCAGGTCGATATCGCTCTCCTCCCTAAAGTCGTTTCGGGTGGCCGAACCAAACACCGCCAACGAGTCAATGCGTTCCTGCTGACAGATCCGCGAAACATCCGGCAAATGCCGTTGAACCACTGGAGCAAGCACAGTCCCATCCCCCTCTCGTCTACGATTATTATAGTGTAGAGTTCTTTGTTCAAAATATAGGTATGCGGAAACGCCCCACCTCGAACACCCAAGATGATTCCACCGTCCTTGCATTTGACCATTTTGTCCGGCAGAAAGGATTGCCGGGACCGCATTGGGAGCGACCGTCGGGACTGCTATTGGCGGATCTGCCAGACCTGTAAAAGTGGGTATCCCTGAACCACTCCCCACGGATAAATCCGGGTGGTTCTAAAAACCTATACCTTCACACTCTCAGCGGCTCTCACGCCCGCTTGCGCGGGTGTTACAGCATCCGCTGTCTTATGCTCCAGCAGACTTTCTTTCTCGGACGACCCACTCTGACTCGAGCCGCTCGGATAGCGGCCAAAGGACGAGGGCAGCAAGGCACTCCAACTGAGGTGAACTCTATGGCAACAACATATGATGCTGCGTTTAAAGCGCAAGCGGTGATGACCGGCAGACGGATTGGGCGTCGGAAGACCCCTTCTTTTGTTTGCGAAGTTCCGCTGTCGGTGACTCGTCGCCAGGAACGAATCCTAGAGGCGCGGTTTGAAGCAGGACTGGCAAAGCACGTGAAAGAAGAACGCTTGCAAGCGGCCGATGCCTACGAGCATTGGCCAGGTGCGGAACCGCTCCTGCGGACGGCTTGGCAACAGCGCCAACGTTACGGATTCTCCGCTTACGCTGGTGACAAGAACTATTCACGGCCAAGATCGCGACTACGACGTGGCTTGGCGAGCACTTGTCGCGCCCCGCCCGACACCTCTACATCTCCTGGTAAATAGATTTTTTTCTATGCCAGACAACAGGTATTGTCCGAACAAACTGAGCAGCACCATACGTGATCCCCTCGTCCCTGCCCCAGATTACCACGCTCCCCTCCTGGTTCTGTTCCCTGACATCCGTTATGAAACTACACGAACCACAATCAGGCGGTTGTCACGATACGTCGCCAATATTGCCGGATTGCCCGCCCAGTCCCGTCCGCCTCAGATCGACCACGTGAGCCTGACCAATCTTGGTGTATCGCCTGGTGGCGCTCGTGAGGAGAATGATTTGGCACTCCTTGGCCACCGCGTTCAAGACAGACGCCATAAGGTCTAGACGCTCATCGTCGGTGTGCCCAAGCGTGTCATCAAGAATTATCGGAACCCCCTCAGCGGGGTCGACCAATGATGCCGCGGCCAAGCGAATCAACAAGGCCAGCTGCTCTTTGGCTCCCGTGCTCAGGACCTCAACGCCTAAGGTGATGCCATGAAGAGTCCGCGACACCACAGAAAGATTTTCGTCCAACGCTACATCGAAGTCGCTCCCAAAAACCACTCTGCCCAACTCATTAATACGCTTGCGCAGTGGCTCCCGATACCGACGCTGTTCGGCGTCACGACAAGCGCTAACGACTTCATACAGCATCCTAGCCGCTTGTCCACGCCGCTCTACAGCCGCTAAATCCGTCTGAGCCTTATCCCGTGAGACTATGGCTTCTTGCAGTTCTTCATATAATCCTTCGGCTCCCATGGTGGCCAAACGTCCTAGGCATTCTGCTCGTTCCTGGCGAATTTGATTGAGCCGTGTGGTCAAATTGTTGACTTGAATGTGCAGTTGAGTCGCTCGCGTGCGCACCTGATCCGGCTGCATTTGCTCCAAGTTTTGGCTAATAGCGTCTACCTGAGCCTTAAGCATGTCCACCTGGCGGGTGGCTTCCTCGACTTGAGACTGCAAAACATCGTCGGGCACCTCTCGCCGCCCCTGCTCCAAGTCGCCCCGAACACGAGACAGAAGCTCCTGCTTTTTCACACGCTCAGGTCCCAGAGACTGCAATTCTTTATGAGCCGTATTAGCACGCTCTTTTGCCGCCTCCAACAGCTGGATTGACTGGCGAAGAGCATTCTCTGCCTCATCCATGGTCTGGTGGGCAATCGCAGCCGACTGCCGCGCCCCATCGATGGTCTCTGGGTACGGATAATTTTGTGGGCGTCTTGTGCGGTACTCATCCACACGTGCTCGGAGTTCCGCTTGCCGCCGCTCGAGTGACGAGAGATCACTCCCTGCCAATTCCGCATCTAATCGTTCTTGGACGTCCGCCATTTGACTGGTGAGTGCCCTCGCCTGATCCCACTTTCCTTCAGCATCACTAAAGGACTGCACCTCATACTGGACCAGTAGTCGCTGCAATGCCCCCTGTTCGCGTTCTAATTTCGATTGCAAGTCGGACACGGACGCACCAGGAGTCATGGTAATGTCCAAAGCCCCAGGCACGCCGAACATCACCGGCTCGGCGATAGAAAACTGTTTTTCTTCTTCCGCGGCCAGGGGTACAGCCGTTCCATTCAGCATTATCGTAAGTTCACTCAATGCTCGGATTATAGCGGTCGGGCTGCCTACCTGTAACCCTGATTGCGCAACGTACACTTTGTCCATCTGTTTTCGAATGGCCTTGAGTCCTTCTTCGGTAATGTGAATGCGATACCGTGCTTGCTCATTCTCCGCAAGGCTTCGCGTCAAGTGGCGTATGCGGTCTACTTGCTTATCCAGTGCGGCTAATTCACTGTGGGTGATAAAAACATCGGCATCCTCATTAAGACGCTCAAAAACTCTTTTGACCTCTTCGCTCCGCGACTTGGTCGCATCATGTGCATCCTTGACGCCCAGGTAGGATCGCTGGGCATCGGACTCTTCCTTCATCGCCGATTGAATGCGGGCGTCAAGATCTGCGATGACACCCATTAATTCGGACTCTTGCGCGGCAAAACGCGACCTGTCCGACCATTTTTGGGTTAACATACTCAAATTGTCCTGACCATGCCGAAGTTTCTGAAGTTCCTCTCGGTGCATGGATTCGAGCGTCTGAATGGCGATCAGCGAATCTTCCAGGGTGCGCAAATTTCCCTCAGACTCCAGCAAGTCACGGGAGTGATCGCCTATTTCTCGATCGAGATAGTCCATGTGGTCGACATCCCGTTCGACAAGTCCAATCCGTTGACTTAATCGATCCACCTCTTTTTGAAGCTGATCCAATCGTTCGCGCGGGCCACCAAAGACCGCCTTGAGTTCTCGTCCATTGGCCGAGTAGAACCCATCTCGCTCGCGTTTTATTCGACGAAACAGGGTGTCATCAGCAGTGCCATCACTGCCGCCTGCCGCACGGTCCAGAGCTTCTCGCAGGGACGTAGACGCCCCCAGAGCCACATGGGTCACATCGTCTGCGGCAATGCCCTGGGCAATCTTCAGCGCTTTCCATAGTTCCCAATCGGTCTGTTTGGTGAGCATTTCCCGCACATAATCATGGGCCTCACGCCCAGTCAATGTACGGCGCTGGCCCCCATTTTCCATCGTTAAACGCGTCTCGCGCTCGCGGTGATAGCGCTTGAAATAGGTAAACCTTTCGCTGCCAACTTGAAAGCGCGCTTCAATTTCCGTGCCCCGGTCCTGCCCCGATGGTTTCGTGGCCTCCACTTCGCGATGCTGCGAAGAATCCGCATACTCCAGTAATATGTCCAGCGCACTCATCAGGGACGTTTTGCCGACCTCATTCGGTCCTTGAATGAGGGTTATCCCGGTTGGCCGAAATTCAATCTCCTGCGTCTCGACTCCCTTGAAATGCTTAAGCCGCAATGATAGCAACCGCATGGCTAGGCCTCCCTCATTAGGCGGTAGTAAAGGGCTAAGGCGTCTCGGTGGCGCTGACCCTCGGGATCCGGAAATGACGATCCTGCCACGAGTTTTCAAAGGCGTCTTTCGCAAAACCGGTTAGATGAACGTCATCCATTGCTCCTGACTTCGGGAGAATGGCTAACTGATCACGATGCTCATGGCGGTCGATCGCCCCAAACACTTCGCGCTGTTCC
>JAJYFX010000176.1 GCA_021785315.1 Actinomycetes bacterium
GGTATTTCTCCACTGATCCGATCAGATGTTATGGATTTGAAGCCCAAAGTCGGCTTCGACGGAGTCCTTCGGTGGATTCAGGCTAAATAAACACAACACCGGCAAGGCTTACATATCAACTTGATCACTTACCGGGGACCCGTCACAGAGAAGTGAGTTGATAAAAGATGTCGAATGCTATTGGAGCGCCGTTGGCGCTGTTACCTCGAAGTGTTGCAGGGCGAGCAGTCCTAGCTAAATTTTTCAATGCGGTTAGCGACCCAAATCGTCTTGCCCTCCTTGAATTTCTCGCAGAGCGTGAACACACGGGAAATGAATGTGTTTCATATCTTGGTTTGGCCCAAAGCCGTGTTTCTTCACATCTCCTCTGCCTAGTCAACTGCGGATTAGTAACTCTTCGTCGAGAGGGCCGCTTTGCCTATTACCGCGTAGAAGACCCAAGAGTGGTTGAGCTTGTAAAGCTGGGCGTGCAAATAGCTGCTGATCATGCAGCCTCTGTAGCGGCCTGCACTCAGGTAGAAACGCGCGAATAGCGCACTAGGACGACACTTTCTGGGCTTGTAGTCAATTCTTAAGAACTATCGTGTACCAATATGCTCGCTCCTGGCACAATACGGCAAAAAGGAGTTCTTGGACCTGAGCCCACCCACCGCTATCCCGCCTAAAGGGCATCTTGGTCACCGATAGAACGCTAGCCAATGAATTAATGCGTCATTAAGACTCGGGGCATGAAGGACTAATCGAAAGGCAGGCACGAGGTTGGACAGCATTACCCAAGATCCAAAAAGGCGTCATTACTAATTTTCCACCAACAGCTCCACAGGGATTTATCGTGACTGTACCTTTTGAAGTATCTCAATGGTCTGCACTGTGACATTCCTGCGAAGAATTTCATGAATGTCAACTATTTGAAACCAATGAACTCTGAACAGTGGTCAAGACTTCTGTATTGGATGCCGCGATATGAGATTTAACAACCATATGATCGAACCCGGTCATTAGAAAGAGTGGTCTGGCACCTTTATGCACTCCAGGCGCCTAAGTGGGATGCCAATTTCTGACCCCTCCCACTTATGAGCAATGCCCATAGCTTTCTCCAAGCGTCGCTGATCGGCAGAACGGGCATAAAGTGACTCAATAAATGAACGCACCAAATCCTGGTTGCGTAATCGGTAATTGAAGCATTTCCGATCGTCTCGAACGACTTCAAAACCAGCATTCTTTAGACGCCTGGTCAAAGGGCCGAGGTGGATCTGATTGGGATAGGAAGGCCTGAGTTCTCGAAGGGCAAGAAGAACTCTGAAATATCTGAGGCGATCACGCCAGCTCAGCGGAAATGACCCTGGCAGGAGGAGAAGTAGCGTTCCACCGTGATTCAGTACCCGTTGAACCTCGACGAATACCTTGTCGATGGGATCAAACAGCATCAGCGCCATTGAACACACCACAAGTTCAAACGCATTGTCGCAGAAGGGCAATTCGCAAACATCGCCCTGTGTCAGTCGGGGCATGGATTTGTCGGAAGCTTTGCCGAGTTCTCCGCTGGATCGGTCGATTCCCACCCAGATGAAACCGGGGAAACCTGCACCCAAGGGAGCGCTTCCGCAAGCGAGGTCAAGCGCCATTGCATTTTGGCTTATGTCGCCTATCAGCCATTCATAGGGATTCTGACCATCAGACAGTGTTACGCTTAGGATCTTTTCGGTGATACCTGCACGCCGTGCGTGAAACCAGTCCAGGTAGGTGGGCCACGATTCCTGGTTCTTCTTGTTTGAGTTCATTGGCCCACATTTCGACTTTTCCGATACGGTACCAGATATCCAATGCTCGCCACAATAAAGGGAACGGCAAAGTTGGTTATAACTCGAAGCCAGGTCTCTGCGCTGAAGTCACCAGACAAGATTACGGATCCCTGGTTGACTGAAGAAAGCACCGTCCCTACCACTGCGGAGATAATCGCGGCGGTGGGAAGTGTAGAACCCTGCCAATCAGAACGCTGCATTCAACCACGGTTGACCATCCAGGAGGAGCCTTGCTTAACCGCTATTCTTGCCTTTCTTTGCCTCTCATTTGCGCGAATCCATAAAACACGCGTAAGGGTTCATTTCCGAAGGGTCAATCCAAAATAAAGATTGGCATTGTGTGAGTCCGAACCAAACGTGAAGAACAAGTCGATTAGTCAAGTATCTCATAGGCGGTGCGTTATCCTTTCACAATGAACGATTGTCGAGTTTTCGCTCGAAAAGTGCAAACCTGTAAAGCCATTGTTGGAAATCCAGCCAATGAAAAAGACACCTGTCGTATTATCGGGACCCAATTTGATCGTAGGATGGCGTTTCCCACGGATCAAAGAGCCCGAATTCTGACCCCATTGCGCCAAAACGTCCGGGTTGGTGAGCATCGATGTTCTCCCATCGGGACGTCAGAGAAAGCGTCTTTCAAGACGGGTTGGCAGATTAGACAAAATGCATCTAGCGAAGTGGAAGCCCAATTAGCTGCTCAATTAGGTTCGTTAGACTGGAACTTTGTAAGCTAGGGGGCTCAAAGCTCCTCGGGTAGGACCGACCTCCGCGATTAATCCATCCCGTGACGAGTCCGGCTTTGGTTGCTCCATGAATATCCCACGGGTGAACTGCTACCAAGGCAAGGGCTTCAGGCGGAACACCAGCTTGGTCAGCTGCATAGTGGTAGGGTTCGGGTCTTGGCTTCCAGAGGGCAACCGCATCGACAGAGAGCTTCCTTTTAATGAAATGTTGCAGTCTGGCCTGACCAAGGAGCTTCTCGGTTAGAGCGGCACTCCCATTAGTGAGGGTGAACATGGGTATCTCTGCTTGGGTAAGCAAGGCAAATGACCGCTCAACATCTGGGTGAGGCTTCAATTTAGAAAATTCGACAAGAATTGCCTCTGTTGCGCCAGGGTTAGTATCCATTCCTGAGGCAATGAGCACCTCTTCGAGTGCTGATTCGACCAGAGTTGAAAATTGGGCATAGTCACCAGTGGAAGCTAGAGCGAATCCATCTCGAAGAATTACCGCGAACCACCACTCCATGGCCCGAACCGGGAGGCCGAGCCCAGTGAAATTATCCCTAAGGGTTTCAAGGTTGAACAGAGTTTCATTTACGTCAAACGCTACGGCTAGTGGTCTTTTAGGCTGAACTGTAGGCACTTGTTTTAACCTCGCTTGGGCATTGTAGCCTCAATTTTGTATGACTTTTTAGTGGCTCTTATATTCTCCGTTTTATCTGGTCGTAAGTCAATCCGATTCAGTTAATGGGGATTTGAGTGGCTATAAACGTTCAGAGAAGAACTTTAGTCTTTCCTTTATTAACTATCCTCCCTAAGGCTAAACAATCAAAGGCCTGAAGGCCTTCATTTGCGAAGCGAACTAGAGAAAATAACCTGAGCATTACAATTGTTGGGCAAAGGCCAGGGAGTCAAATAGTGCTGAAAATGGGTACCCGTAGGGAGGAGCGTCGGTGGATAGCGTCAGGAGCCGCTATTTTTGTGGCGCTCATAGTAGATTTAGTTAGTAAACATGCTGCTGAGGTGGCCCTAGCCAGAGGGCGGCAGATACCATTGTTTGCGGGAGATTTAACCCTGCGCCTCCTTTTCAACAAGGGAGCTTCTTTAGGGGTGGGATCGAACGTGCCCCTTTTGGTTTCGATATTGGTTGTATTCGGAACTGCCGCATTAATTATCTGGTCCTTTCGCTCACCTCTCAAGTGGCTTAGGCTTTCACTTGGCTTGGCAGCTGGCGGTTCGCTTGGAAATCTGGCCGATCGTATCTTTCGTCCCCCAGGACTCTTTCGTGGCGCTGTCATTGACTGGATTTCACTTTTCCACGAAAACATTGTCTTCAATTTGGCTGATGTGTTTATTCGGATTGGGATAGTCGTCGCAGTTCTTGTATTGATTTTCGACCGATCCCTGTGGTCTCGCGATAGAACACGACTGTAGCCAAACCTTATAGGTCAGAGGTTGGTGTGGAAATTACTGGAGTATCGACTAGATGCACTTGCAAAATATTCCCTGGAATAGATGGGGACTAAGAGGGGATTCCATAACATGCCCGATCTCGGTATGCAAATGAGTCGCGAGGACTCGTTTGAGCGTTATGTCATACCTGAACTAGAGGTACTTGCTCGAGTGGCTTTCACGATCACCCGTAATAGCGCGGATGCTGAAGATCTGGTACAGGAGACACTTTTGAGCGCTTATCGTGCTATCGACCGCTTTGATGGGGCTCACCCCAGAGCCTGGCTGCTTACAATTATGCGAAATACGGAGAAGAAGCGCCATCGCCGGCGCCGGCCCAACCTATTACGCGACGGAGATGCCGTTGAACGTCTGGCTTTTTCAGCACCTGATCAGGTCGATAACTCTCCCGAACAAGCGTTCATCGAAAATGAGTTCCTTGACGTCGTCACTTCTTGCCTAGTCAACCTTCCTGATCGCCATCGTCAAGTGGTCGAGCTCATTGACATCGATGGGCTGTCCTATGCAGAGGCAGCCGAAATAATTGGCCTACCGATTGGAACCGTTATGAGTCGTCTGCATCGTGCGAGAGCGCGAATTCGTCAGCGACTCGGTGATACCGGTGTAGCCCCGAAAAGGAGCCTTCTATGAAGCTGGGAAGTAGGATCGCGGTTCGCATTCGCTGCATGAGGACCAGAAGGATATTGCAGAACTACTGTGATGGGGAGCTTGACGACGCATCCACGAATCGCGTAGCAGCTCACATAGAAGAGTGTAGGAGATGCGGCCTTGAAGTCTCGGTTTACAAAGATATTAAGCGATCACTTCAAACCAAATCCAAGCAGGTGAACCCCGATGCCCTTGAGCGGCTACGGGTCTTGGCGGAGCAATTAGCAAATGGGGGAAAGACTGATGGGTTCGACTATGACGACTGAGCGCACCAAAGAATACGTATGTTAAATCTCCGATCGCCCAATGTATTTAGTCTGCTTCCATCCGAGTATTGGTCAAGTCAATGAGTTACGATTTAGTGGTTATCGGTGGCGGTGCCGGTGGTCTGGGTGCCGCACGTGCCGGGATCAGACTCGGTAAACGGACGGTCATGGTTCAGGACGGCCGCATAGGTGGCGACTGCACATTTACCGGTTGTGTCCCTTCGAAAACCCTC
>JAJYFX010000177.1 GCA_021785315.1 Actinomycetes bacterium
TTATCTGGGTTATGTGCCGGAGGGGATCCTGGTTGCTCTCTATCAGTTTGCTGAATTCCTAGTATACGTCCCCTTCGAGGAGGGATTTGGGCTTCCGGTTGTAGAGGCGATGGGTCACGGCCTGCCAGTGGTTGCCTCAGCCGTTCCGGCAGCTGCAGACCAAGTTGAAATAGTGGATCCTAGTGATGTGGACTCGATTGCAAAGGGCATATCCCGACTAGCTAAAGATCGGGACCGGCGACAGGACCTGAAGGCTAAAGGTTTGGAGCGTGTAAAGGGTCTGACCTGGGCAAGTGCTGCTAGAAATCACATGAAACTTTGGGAGCAGATTTAATGCCAGGGCGAGGATTGGTGATAGATGTATCTAGTGTCCCGCCCAGACCGGCTGGCGCAGGTCGGTACGCCATTGAGCTAGTTTCGAACCTTCGAAAAATTGCTGAAGGGTTTGACCTGATCTCCAAATCGGGTGATGTCGAGTTTTGGGAGCATACAGCCGCGGGGAAGGTAATTGTCAGGGCTCCAAATAGCAGGCCTTTGAGGATTCTTTGGGAGCAGAAGATTCTGGCGCGGAAACTCAATAGACGTGGCGAGCGAATTTATCACGGCATTCACTACACCATACCCAGGGCGTATCACGGGTTGAGAGTTTCCACAGTGCATGATTTGACCATGATCGAGCATCCCGAGTGGCATGAACGTGTTAAGGTCAACTACTTTTCCCGAGCAATTCGATATGCCGTGGAAAATGCCGATGCGATTGTGGTTCCAAGCTGCTTTACCAAGAGCCGCCTTGAGTCGCGCTTTGGCGCGCTTGAAAAGGTGCATGTGGTCTATCACGGGGTCGATCATCATCGCTTTATGCCCAGAGAAGGCGTCATGGGAGAGAATCCGGTGCGCGGGGTGCCCGGATTGTCGGGCGAAGGCAGGGTCGTGCTGCACATTGGCACCATTGAGCCCAGAAAAAATATTGAGAATCTAGTAAAAGCCTTTGAGATCGTGGCCGGCGGAGAACCAAATATCCGCCTCGTGCTCGTTGGACAACAAGGATGGCAGTCTGGTCCGGTATTCGATCTGATTGGCCGGTCAAAGTACCGGGAACGAATTCATGTGATTGGGTATCTTTCCGATGCTGATCTGTTGGCGACGCTTTATGCCGCGTCGTGCGTCGCCTATCCGTCATTTGCGGAGGGATTTGGTTTGCCTGTACTGGAGGCAATGGCAGCAGGTATTCCGATAGTAACGTCGGCCGGTTCCGTCATGGAGGAAGTAGCGGGCGATTGCGCCTGGCTCTGCGATCCTCGAGACCCAATTAGTATTTCTGAGCAGATTTTAGAAGCGATATCGGGCTCGGATGATTCAAGGTCAAAGGTTGCCGATGGTATGGCGCGATCCCACCAGTTCAATTGGCTTGATACAGCAAGGAAGCATCTTGAAATCTATAACGAACTCGGCTTCGGTCTGGGAAGCTAGCACCGACTCATGAAGGCTTTGATAACAGGCGCCAGCGGGTTCGTAGGCGGACACCTGGCAAAACACTTATTTTCCAGCGGTGATGAAGTGCTGGCGATGGATCCTTCGGTCGATATTTCCGATGAGTCCGCTCTTTTCGAGGCAATGGCCGCCTTCGCTTCTGAGCGCGTTGATGTCATCTATCATCTTGCAGCTCTTGCCCACGTGGGAGATTCCTTTGGGTCGTCGGGCAAGGTTTTCGGAGTCAACGTCATCGGGACGCTGAATCTTCTGGAGTCATCACGAAAGATGTTCCCAGAGGCAAAGATCATTGTCGTGTCATCGTCCGAGGTCTATGGAAGGGTTGACCCGAGATATCTTCCTGTTGGCGAAGGAGCCCCACTTGCCCCTTTGTCGCCGTATGCCGCCTCCAAGGCAGCGGCCGAGCATGTGGCTTTGCAAGCTTTCCGCGCCTACGGGCAGCAAGTCATAATCGCGCGCCCCTTCAATCACATCGGTCCCGGGCAATCGGATAGGTATGTTGTCTCTGCGATCGCCAAGAGGGTGGTGATGGCGAAGATGAACGGTAGCCGTTCAATTGTCGCCGGGAATTTACAGTCCAAGAGGGACTTCACGGATGTTCGAGACGTTGTAAATGCCTATAGGAAGATGGCGGAAATTGGTGTACCTGGCGTCGTTTACAACGTTTGCTCCGGGAAAGCCGAGACGATAGCTGACCTGGCGGAAAAAATAATTACGCTTGCCGGAGCTGATGTGAAATTCGTCAGTGATCCGGGTCTTAGCCGGGACGTGGAGGTGACTGATATCGCAGGGGACTCCTCCAGGTGCCGATCGGAGTTGAACTGGAGGCCTCAGATTCCTATCGAGACAAGTTTGAAAGATGTTCTAGCGTGGTGGTCAGCTCGCCTAAAAGCCGATTGAACTTGCGCCGTAGATCATTTTTTGCAACCATGGAACGTTGGAATGTCAGGATTGAAAGTCCAACCACCGTATAGGCAAGATCCCTCGCAGATTGTGAATTGTTTATTTCGTCGTTTGCCACACGGCTAGTTTATTATATTTCCATGTAGAAGAGGCTTGTCGCGCGTAGGAGGGGAAGCTGGCCGCCAGAGGTGCGGCCCGCCAACCGGATCAACTGACTAGATTCTCCATTTGGCGGTAATCGGTTCGCGACGCCGCTTCGATGAGCAGGTGGCGGTAGATTGACTGGAATTCCTGGGAAATCCGAATGAAGGTCCGTATAAATCTAGGTCGGCAAGAGGTCGTAATATCAACTAATGTGCACCATTGAAGTTTATGCAGGATAAGCCACTTTCCATTAGAACAGTGAGTTTTTGCTGCGCAAGAATAGACCGATTGAGGGTACCCTGAATACTCTGATGCCTAAAGCGCCTCATGTCGTAGCTGTTGTAGTGGTTCATAATCCGGGAACCTGGTTCCAGGAGATGCTCGACTCGCTGCGCGACTGCGACTACCCCAACATTTCAAGCATTTTTGTCGACACCTCTAGCGATGTCGACGTCACTGGCGCTATTTTGAATACGATTCCAGCGGCAACGATAATCAAAGCCGATCCGACTACTGGATTTGGTGCGGCCTGCAATATTGGTGCGCACAGCGCTGAAAGTGCTACGCACCTGCTGTTTTGTCACGACGACGTTGCTTTTGCGCCAGATGCAATTAGAAAGATGGTCGAGGAGGCATTTCTTATGAATGCCGGGGTGGTGACACCTAAATACGTGGTCTGGAACTCGCCGTCAAAGATTTTTGCTCTAGGCGCTTCGATGGATCGAACCGGTTCGCTGGTGAGCCGCGTGGATGTTGGAGATCTCGATCAGGGCCAATACGATATTTCTCATGAGGTCTTTGTCGCGCCGGGCGGGGCAACGCTCGTGCGCAGCGACCTTTTCGACGCCATCAAAGGCTTCGATGAAAGGATGTTTCTCTACTACGAGGATGCCGATCTGTCATGGCGTGCTCAAATCGCTGGAGCTCGAATCGTCGCGGCTCCACTTGCCAAAGTGCGGCATCTTTTGGTTTCAACCCTTGGATCGCGCAGAGCTCGAGGTGGGCGTCGCAAGAATAGCGCTGCTGTACGGTCACGCCTTCCCCGCCACGACCGCATAAGGTATTCTAGAAAGAACCAGCTTAGAGCACTTTTGGGCAATACTCGGGGTTTTCCTGGCATTATATCTTTGGCTCAATATTTTGTGCTGTCGGTCGTCGAAGTTCTTTATTTTTTCATTACTGGAAAGCCAAAAATAGCCTTCTCGATTTTTGAATCTTGGCCTGCGGTTGTCACTGGTAGGAGATCTATTAGGCGAAAGCAAAAATCGATATCGCACTATCAGGTCAAATCAGACGCGGTGCTGCGCAAGCAAATGACCCGCGGTAGTGCAAGGGTGAAGGGTTTCATAAACAGCAGGAAGAACTTTAAAGGACAGGGCGAAGAGGCCCGCCGCGTTTCCGCATGGCGTGACTATTCGACCGAGAGGTCTTTTTTGGATAGGCTGACCAAGCCTAGCTTTAGAAGGCCCAAGGACTCGGGCAGATTTGATGAAAGTTCGGCGATAGCGATCGCTATGGCCCGCCTTTCAAGGATATTCATGTGGCTCATGATAGGGTTCGTGCTGGTTGGAAGCCGGCAGGTAATATTTGGAAATATTCCGTTGGTTGGCCAATTTCTACCCTTTGGGCCGGCTCATACCCTTTTAGCAACATACTTTTCGGGTCCACTCCATCACCATGGACCAGTTGCGCCATCTCCAACGTCAGATCTAATCCTCGGCGCTCTTGGCTATGCCTTTTTAGGTGGTACGGGGATCGAAGCAGATTTCATCTTCGCCGCCTTGATTGCGATGGGATTACTTGGGCTATATCGCATCGTCGCGGACCTACGCAACAGGACAGCCGCATATGTTGCGGTGGCACTATACGCGATAGGCCCGATTTTAGGGGGCGTAATTTCCTCCGCATCTTTGAGCGGCCTCGTGGTTTACTCCCTGGCTCCATGGGTATTGCTTAGGATGTTCAGGTTGTCAAATCTTCCCGGCATCTTCAGGTCCCCCCGCCTTTCGACGCGCTACGAGCTAGCCGTCGAGGGAATCTGGCTGGGGTTGATATTTGCGTTCGCCCCATCTTTCATTTTCGTGTTTGCCCTAATAGTCCTGGTGGTCTGGGTCGTTGGAAACCTTCTTGGCTATCTCGGATCAAGCAAAAAGTATTTTGCCACGCAAGCTGGCGCATTCGGCCTTGCTGTACTTCTGAATTCTCCATGGATTGTGTCGTTATTCCTGCCGGGTTCGCATGCCTCATCGCTTTTTGGGTCGGCGGGCCCGGCGCATGTAGGCATATCGTTGCTGCTGCTGATGCAGGTTTCCCAAAGCTTCCCGGTGGCGTCGCTGTTTGGACTTTACTTCGTCGCGTTCGTCGCATCGTTTATATTCGTGAGAGAGCGCAAGGCGGACAGGGTTCTTACGCTCCTTGCCATCTTTTGCGTGATGCTGGTCGTAGCTATTTTTTCCTCCTATGGAGCTCTCGGCCAAGACCCGATACCTCCGTCGATAGTCTTGCCGATTGCATATCTCGCGGCGGTGACTGTGATCGGGTCGGGGATAGAGGCAGCGTTCACAGCGTTGCCTGCAATTGCAATCGGATGGCGGCACTTGGTTAT
>JAJYFX010000178.1 GCA_021785315.1 Actinomycetes bacterium
TCCGGTATAAAGTGCCTGCATCCTGTCGTAAATTGCCGAGGCAAACGAAAGTTTCAACTTAGCCATTTAGGTCCCCCTGTCAGATGATGTCGCTTTTCACGATAGTCAAATTGATTCTTATAAAATTGGAATTGTACATTGTGCCCGGAAGACTAAGCAATCAAAGTCTCATCTTCAACTTGATTGCGCAGTGTCCCTACTCCTGTCACCTCGACTTCCACCACGTCTCCTGGCACCAGATAAGAGGGTGGCGCTTGATGTGCCCCCGCACCCACTGGAGTCCCGGTCAGGATCATATCGCCTGGTGCCAATGTCGTGAAGGTGCTGATATAGCTGATGAGTTCTTCGAATGGCCAGAACATTTCCTTGGCCGAGCCGTTTTGGCGGACATCCCCGTTGACCTTGGTGATTATCTGCAAATCTTGCGATCGATCCAGCTCATCGGTGGTCACAATCCACGGGCCTAAGCTGCCCGATCGGTCAAAGTTCTTCCCTTGGGTTATATTCTTGGTTCCATGCTTGACCCAGTCCCTTACTGTTCCCTCGTTTGCCGCAGTAATGGCCGCGATGTGTGCGTAGGCGGACTCTTGGGGTATGTGCCGACCGCTCTTTCCGATCACCAGGACGATCTCTCCTTCGTAATCAAGCTGATCTGAAACTTTGGGTCTGATTATCGCATCTCCGGGAGCTGAAAAGGAGGAAGGAAATCTCACGAAGAGATTGGGATACCGGCCTCTTGTCAGCTCGCCTTTGTATTCCTGCTCCCGCTCGGGATAATTGATCCCTACGCAAATGATTTTTTCTCCGCCTTGAACTGGAAGACTAAGCTTGACATCGTCCAGCGCATAGTCGGGCTTCTCGGTTTCAAATTCACGGGCTGAATTTAGGGCGCCTGAGCGCAACAATTCAAGCAGGGTTTTCTGTTCAAGGCGGTTTCCCAGATCGATAACGCCGTTATCGATTGAAATTAAACCATACGAGTTAAGGCCATTGGCTACGAACGATGCCAGTCGCATTTGTTTCTTCCTTTTCGTTTGTTGCTGATGGGCTAATGTGACACTGAATCCTGGAGCGAAACTATCGCGCCTCAGACCTCGAGCTGAACCACTTTCCCATCCCGATCCTTGCCTTGAGCACGGTATTGCCCGATGTTCTTCATGAGAGCGGCATCTGAGACGCTGTATAAAATGGCATCCTTGTCCGAGGTGTTGACGTGGCGCCGCCATAGGAAGTTGGGAATTGCAATGACATCATTTGGCCCCCAGTCCAATTTCTGTCCATTGACTTCGGTGTATCCCTCGCCTTCGAGTACCACCAGGTATCCGCTTGAGGTTTCCCTTTTCAGTTGCGTGGCCTCGTGGGGCCGCAAAAGCTGAGCGCCGTATCTCAGAGTAGGGAATACCGACTCACCGGTCACCGGATTGACGAGTTCCATCTGAATTCCCTCGAATGGATCACCTGCTTCGTCTTTCAGGCCAAGCAGGGTATCGCGGATGTCGGTCCCGGCGTAATGGAACAATGGCGTGAGTCTTTGGCTGAAGCCTCTTTGATGCGAAACGAACGTAGGCCTCAGGCCGCCGTTACTGTAGAGCTTTTGTGAATACCCGTCAACGTGCCTGACCGGCTGTATTCTGTCGGTGGTGGCAAAGGCACCCTGAAAGTCCTGGTCTACCCAGGCACAGTCCAAGTATTCCATCAGCGGCCAGTCGAGCGTGTCAATCCAGATCACAGGCTCCTCACCCTCATTCCCGTGGTCATGCCATGTGCCGTTGGGCGTGAGGATGACGTCGCCTCTGCGTGCTTCGCATCGTTCGCCTTCGATATTGGTGTATCCGCCGTTGTCGGTGAGGATAGTTCTGCTGGCATTTGGGCTGTGGACGTGGGCGGGCGCAATATCGCCGGGATTGTAGATCGAAATGGAGCATCTTATGGTATTCGTTACCTGGATCCTCTCTTTGAGTCCAGGGTTCATAAGCACCAGGCTTTGTCTGTCGGCAAATTCGACTGGGGCAACATCTGCATGTGCCGCAATCTGGGAAATCTTCTCCAAGTAAGGCCGGTAGTCGCTCCATCGCCATCTGTAGGGAAGAGCTTTGAGCTGGTTCTTGCTTACCTGGCCGCTTGCGAGTTTGCCTGTGTCGCTGGATCCGGCCACAGAAAACCAAGGCTCCTGGGCGGGGGCGTTCTTTTGGGTTCTGATCCAAAACTGCAATTGTTTTGCATCTGGGTTCAGTGCCTCCATTTGCTCTCGCGCCGTGATTTTCTGATCCTTGGGTGATTCCGTGATCTCGTTTACAATCTGCGTCGCTGTCTGCTGTGTTGTCATCTATTCGCTCCTTTATTGTGATATTTCTCTTTTCGTGCTCAAACCTTGGTAAAAGACTTATAAAAACTCTGTGAGGGCCGCCAGGAAGTCAGATGGATTTTCCAGGTTGCATAGGTGTCCCGCGCCGATAATTGCTACAAACTTGGATCCGGGCACTGTCTCGCTCAGCATCCTTGTTCCGCCGGCAATGGCATCTTGCTCTCCAGCAATGAACAGAGTTGGAAGGTTGAGATTCTCCAAATCCGGACGCAAGTCAAACGTCGCAAGTGCGTAGGCAGACCCGATAAAGCCTGGAACAGAGGTGGATCGTATCATCGTAGAGACTTTTTCGATTATGTCAGTATTCGTTTCTAAGGTCTCTTTGGTAAACCAGCGCCCAATGGTTTCGTCGACGATTGCGTCCATTCCGTCTTCAGACACGAGGTTTATCCGTTGCTGCCACTGCTGGGCGGAGGCGGGGCTGGCAGCGGGACCGCAGTCGCAGACCACGAGCTTGCTCACCCTCTCAGGATGGTTTTTGGCTAGAGTCAGCACAGTCATTCCCCCCATGGAAATGCCTACCAGGCTGGCCTTTTCAATATCCAAGGAATCCATTAGGGCGATAAGGTCGTCGGAAAGCATGTCGATCGAGTATTTTCCGTCCGAGGCGTCGCTAAGTCCATGGCCACGGTGATCGTACCTGAGACAGCGGAAGCGGTTGCTCAGTCGCGGAATTTGCTCGTTCCATAAACTGCTATCAGTTGCCACCGAGTTGGAGAAGATCAGCCACGGTAAATTTGGCTCTCCGTCCACAACATAATTCAACTGGATTGAACTAATCTTCGATCTCAAGATTTATTTCCCCCATTAGTTGCTTATCCTGCCGGGAAATCGATGGAACCGAAATTCGATGTATTGGCTAAGTCCGGGGAGACGGCAACTAGATAATGAGGAAGTGACACAGTCCATATGACCGCGCTGGCTGGCTGTTGATCTAGCTGCGCCGAAAACTGGCTACGATTCGACACTGAACTAGTTGTCGTAATCTTGTGGAAAGAGCATATCCACCCACGTTTGGAGCAAATTATCCCAGTTCTTTTCCTATACACTTCATTTGTGCTGCGCACCCCCAGCGTCCGAGCCAAAGCCCATTCTATTAAACGATTCTAGAAATCCAATTCAGATTAAATGCGGCGTTTTCAATAGATAAAACAATATCACCATTCAGTCCGTTTGATGTTGAGGACCAATCGAACCAATCTCAGCCATCAGAGAAGTGCTGATCAGCTGAGGTGGGTGCTCAAGAATGATTTCAATTCACTGTCATATTTATGTGGATGGAAATTCCAGGATTCAAGATGGCCGGCGCCAGCGGTAGTGAAATATGTGACTAAGCGTGGGCGGTCGATTGCAAGTTCATTTGATGTTATCGGCGGCACGGTCTTATCGGCCAGACCTTGGAACAGCAGGATTGGAGTGTTGAATTTATTTGCTTCGGCGAGGTAGTTCAGTTGGTTCCATTTAACGCCGAAGCGCAGGCTCGATATCCATTTGGCTGAGTCGGTCAGGCTTTGGGGCAATGGGATGCCCAGCAAAGGCAGTTTCATTTGGGAGGCGTTGAAGTCGACTGTCTGGGAGAAGTCAAGCATGGGCGCATCAAGTACGACCGCGCTGACCTTAGGTGCCAGAGCAGATTGAAGGAGAAAATTCGCTACAATTCCACCGCCCATGCTGTAACCAAGGAGGACGACGTGGTGCGCACCGTGTGAAAGAGCGTAGCTTACTGCTGCCTGAAGATCCTGCCATTCGGTCAGTCCATAGCGGAGGAGATCGGATTTGGATTCCGGCGCGCCCGGATCATTGCGGTAAGAGATCATGAGTATCGGAAGGCCCAGGCTGTGCAGCGTTGGAACTGATTTCATGCCGTCTAAGAGGGTCATGGCATTTCCGTGGACTGTGATAGCCCAGGTTGTGCTGCTACCGGGGATGAACCAGGAGGGATAGCTGCCGAGCGGACCCTTGTAGCTGACTTGTTGGTAATTGAGGCCGAATGCCACTTTGGGATTGTCAGGGTATGTTTCGGCGTCGACTGCGACTTTTTGACCTGGGGTCGGGTCAGTCCCAGCGACAAGTTTGAAGGCCCTTTTTTCAGTGCGCGGCGACGAATTGCTGATCGTGGAAATTTGGCCGTATCCGTTTGGCCACTGCAATCCCCATGTGCCGCTGTGAGTGGCTTCATAGGGTGTGGAGGCAGAGATATCAAGGACAATGGAATTACTGGAAACGCTTGCCACCGGTATCGTGTAGGAGGGCTTCAGAGATCTCCGCGCTGCTCCGCTTAGGCCGATGGTGTAGAGCTGATTGGAAAAGTACCAGCCGCCTCCCCCGTAAAACAGTATCCCGAGAACTACCAGAACAATGACAAACCATTTAATCACCTTTGCCAAGGTGGTGTGACGAGTTGCTCCCGCTTCGGTGGTCGCCGTCATTGCGCTCAATTGAATGTGTCCCCCTGCTCCATATGAGTGGCAAGTGTAGTCGTTGCGGGATTTGCGCGCAGTTTGAAACCGATTGTGGGCAGCGCTAATAGCTCGGAATTTGGCACGCGGTTTTAGATGATCAGGAACTCTTCCCCGTCAACATCGCTTGGCCGTATGAATCTCGCGCTGGAGGCGGCTGAGTTGCCAAGGTCCCACGAACGAATATCAAGGTCGAGGATCGTCAGGGAAGCCGTTGGATACTTAAGCGCGAGTTGCTCCCTCAACGGGCCCGCGGGTGCCATGGGATGGGCGAGGGTTTGGATGGCAGGGTTATGACGTGTTAAAAGGAACG
>JAJYFX010000179.1 GCA_021785315.1 Actinomycetes bacterium
CTTCAAATACCAGCCCGGATAATCGGTGCCGCCACCAAAAAAAGAAATGCGGAATGGCGTGCGGGAGATAATCATAGGGAAACGCCAGACCTGGATTTCCGGAAACAAATGTGTATCAAGAAGCGATTCATCCCAATCTACCTCACGTTCGCCTCATAAAACCACCTAACCGTCTTTTGCAAACCAAGCTCAAGTGGCTGAAGAGAGTAGCCAGGCAACGCCGCCTTGATTTTCTCTATGTTCAGGCATTTCGATTTTGCCCCCACATATCGGCTCGTATCGTATTCAATTCTCTCGCTGGGGTAGCCGACAATCTCGCAAATCTGATCGGCAAATGTTCGAATCGAGTACTCCTCGCCCGCCCCAATATTGAAAATGTCATTATCGAAGACTTGAGTAAGTCGCCAAAGAATCCGCACAAAATCATCGACCAGAACAAGCTCGCGCTTTTGCTGCCCGTCTCCCCAGAGAGTCACCGGTTCACCATACTCCTTGCCGCGGATGATCTTGCGGATGAGGTCGAAGATGAAGTGCATCTGCCGGCCATCGGTGTGGTACCCGCCGCCATAGAGCGTGGAAGGCACGGCACACAAGTAGCGTAGGCCGAATTGCTTGCTCAGCGCGCGTGCGCCTTGATAGAGCATGCGCTTGGTCATCGCGTAGGTATAGAGGCTATCGATTGGCTCCCCGGCCATGTAGTCCGTCTCGCGCAGGCCGGAGCCGGGAGCATAGGCGCAGCTCGTTCCCATGAACACCAGCTTGGCCTGGGGTTGCTGCGCTGCCCACCAAGCCAAAACATTCGTATTGATCTGTTGATTGATAATCCACTGCTCGCCAGGGTGCTTCAGGCAAAAGTCTCCCGCCTGAGTCCAGGCTGCCAAGTGGAAGATGATGTCGTACTTGTCCTCCGCAAACTTTTCGAGACTTTCTGCTTTGCGCAAATCGCAGTTGCGGGAGGTCAATCCGGTCAATTCGCAGCCTTGCTGCGCCAGATAAGCGCAGAGGGCGGCGCCGAGAAATCCGGAGCTCCCGGTCACCAGAATTTTCATGCGCTTTCCTTGGGGTTTACCGGAAAGTAGAATTCCACCCCTTGGTCAGCGAGAGTCTGATTGTTCGCGAGAATCTCTTTTTTGAAGTTCCACGCCAGCACGTAGTAAATATCGGGCAAGTCCTTGAGTTCATCCTCGATCAGCAGCGGGATATGCATTCCCGGCGAATAAAGACCGCGCCGAAGGGCATTCTTTTCAACCAGGTACTCGATCAATTCAGGTCCAACCCCAAAGTAGTTGAGCATGGTATTGCCCTTGACGGGGGCGCCAAAACCGTAAATACGCTTGCCTTCTGCTTTGGCCTCGTGAAGGTAGGCGAGGTTCTCCTCCCTCATGTGCCGGATGCGCCGATCGAACTCCCTATAAGCCTCAATGGTATTGCAGCCGGAAGCTTGCTCTTCCTGACGCATCCTGACCAGGCGTGCCTCAATCGGACGTGCTTTTTCATGACTGATGAAACCGACGACCGAGCCGCCATGGATGGCTGCCAGGTAGGCATCGAACATCGCCAAGCCATGGCGGTTGAGCAGCTTCTCGATCGTCTCCAGCGTGTAATAGAGCAGGTGTTCATGGTAAATCTGGTCGAAGGCCAGGTTCTCCATGATGCTTTTCATGTAGAGGAACTGAACGACAAACACTCCATCCTGCTTCAGCCCGGCTTTGATCGCCTTGCAGACGGAGTGCAGCTCCTCCAAATGGAAAAAGACACCGGATGCATTGAAGATATCGAACTGCTTGCCGATGCCCTGCATGGTTTCGAGATTGAAAAACGCATTCAGCGTTGGCACGCCGGCATCGTTGGCAATCTTTGCCGTCGTCTTGGATGACTCGACGCCCAGCACTTCATAACCCAATGCCTGGTAGTGCTTGAGTTGCGTGCCGTCGTTGGAGCCGATATCCAGGATGGATTTTCCTTCAGATCCCTTGTAGAAGCGCTCGTCGACCTCCCGGGCCACATTGTGGAAATGCTCCGACAGCGACTTGGTTACGCCTGAAAGGTAAGTGTGGTCGCCGAACATGATTTCCTTTTTAACGGTGAAATCAAGCTGGGAAGTGTGGCAGTCATGGCAGTAGAGCACGCGGAGCGGGTAGAAGGGCTCTTTGCCAACCTCCTCCTTTTTGAGAAAGTTGTTGCACCAGGGCTGCTCGCCGAGATCAAGTACAGGTTCTAAATTGTTTGAGTCACAGACGCGACAGATCACCGTTTGTTGCTCCAGATCAGTAGATGGTAATGGACGCTTAATCAAATACGAGAGAGGCCCAGGCGTTATTTGCCACGTTGAGTTTCCAAAATTTTGCGGAAGAAATGCCCATTGATGGATCAGATGACTCTTGTAGGAAATCGAAATAGACATAACAAGGCCCCGAACGGGGCAAGTCTATGACCCAGTCCTTGTAGCTGTCAGCGATGAGTTTCGAGTAGCCGTGATAACGAAAAAAATCAGCCCCATCAAATCTCACGCCACACATCATGTTGTTCGAAGTTCCAGTGGCCGTGAAGTCGAGTTCAATCAAGTACCTTCCTGCAGTGAGTCGTATTTCACCGGAGGTATATCCATTTAAATGATTAGGTAGAAAGTCAGATCTCGACATCGTTAACACCTCTGACCTCTGAACAGGGAGATCATACGGAAGGTCAGATATTCGGTTTCCATGCACAAAAAGAACGTTCTTGAGCGGCGCCCCTACAGTGAAATCCGATAATGAGCGTAGTAGGCGATATGTGCTTAAATCTATTGCAACGTAGCCTCTTTGCATCAAGAATTCAAAACATCGAATGTCATCCGCTTGCTGTTCCAGTACCAGATGAGGGGTTTTTTCTTGAATGATTTTTTCTGAACCCAGTAGAGCATCGAATTCGGCTCCCTCGATATCCATTTTAATGAAGTCAGGCACTAGGCCTGAGAGGGAGCAAAAGTCGTCTAAGGCCAATGTCTTGACGGGATGACTTACTTTAGTTGGACTATTTTTCGCGTAGATGCTGTCGTTTAGATGATCCCCATCGTATATCTGCAATATCTCGTTGCTATTGGAGTACACGGCCCTGTGGTAAACAGTCACATTGCGATGCCCCTGACGAGCGATATTCTGGTTGAGGTACCCAACTATCCTAGGAGACGCTTCAAACGTGCATACCACCCCCTTGGGCCCAACCAGCCTGGATAGGGCGGATGTGAGCCCCCCCATGTTGCCACCAACGTCGAATGTCACGCCGCCTGGTTTCACCATATCCTTGATGGCAAGGAGGACGGCGGGCTCCCATAAATTTGGTCCGGAGTGCCAATAGGAATCGCCAAAGAGGGGCGCAACTTCACCAGAGCTAATCTTTTGTACTTGATGCCGAATTAAGTCCGCCATCCGTTTCTTGGCTCGATCTCTAAGCTGAAACATTTGAGTCATTACTCCCTCTCTGATTGATTGCCCACGTTGTTAAGATTTCCACAACCAGGAATGTTGTTCGTGCCGATTGTCATTCAGCACCGTATAAACCGGCCACGAAACAGATTCTAGCGCCCGGCGGTGTTCATCTTCATACCGCGACGCGGTCCGCCACGCTTTTGCAAGCAGACCAAAGCTTCCTAACCTTGTGGGCGAAATTTCAGCAAATTCCAGTGCGCGCAGTTGCCCAAGCATCTCTTTGAGGCCTGCGTCGGTGGCTTTGGCTACCGGGGAACCTTCGTTGCGCTCCTTGATGTGCCGTGACAGGTGTGTCGCATATTCAATGTCACAACTCAGGTGCTTGCAATAGGATTTGCGGTAACCCAGTGCCGTACAAAGCAGCTTTTCTTCATCTTCAACAGGACGGTTTTCGAAGGCATAGCGCACACCGCCGGGCGTTCGATGAATATACCAGGCCCGAAGGTCCTCGATTTCCGCCTTTGGGCTGGCGGTTGTTCGTTCATCCGGGTAGTTGAGGAAAAGGCCAAGGGTTTTTGGAATGAACCTGACGTTGATGTACGGGAGAATCCGGTTCTTTATTTCCGTATCCCCTGCTGCACTAAAAGTTTCATCGTAATGGCCAAAGCGGTCATGGATGGATTTGCGGTACATGCCGCCCACCCATGAGAGGTAACAGGTTTCCAGGTAAGTATGTTCCTTGGTGGCACCCGTTCGGTCGTAGGGCATTACGTCATTTTTGAACACGCCGGATTCATCTACGGCGGTGACGAGGCTGTTGGCCATAACCCAGTCGATATCCAGATTGTGGTCCAGTTCGTTAGCGAGGACTTCCAGCCCCTCTGGGTAAAGGGTTTCATCGACACCAAGAAAGGCTAGGTAGGGAGTTTTAGCCAGGCCGATGCCACGATTCCAGGCAGCCTGGATAGTTTCTCGCTGCGTGGATCGGGCGTAGACAGCATTGAGGGGATTCTTTTGCAAATAGGCCTGTATGACTTCGCGCTCCTTATCCGGCGAGCCGCTATCCACCAGAATGATCTCCACAGCGCGTTGCCGGACCAGGGTTTGCTGGCTCAGCGCGGTCAGGAAGAAGTTGAGCTTCGAGGCTGCCTTATAGAGTGAGACGATCACCGACACCCTCGTCTGCCCAGTACGCCGGTCATCCAGCACTTCAAATGGCTTGTCGGGCAGTGTGAGGTTGCGTTCGTAAGCCTCTTTCAAATAGCGGTATATATTTTCCTGTGCATGCACCGGATCGCCATACATGGCTTCTGCTGCTTTGGCTTCATGAGCGAGGCCATGCTTCAGCAAAGTTTCTCTTACCCTGGGCAGTAAGCCGAGACGGTCTTCACCCAAGAGCCGCAAGATGCGCAGTTCATACGTGACTGCAATTAGTTCATTGCCCAGGACGCGCTCGATGCGAGCGATGTCGAGCCAGAAGTTGCAGCGGTAGAGGGGACTGTTGGCATTGCCGTAAATTTCGTCGAGCTTTTCACGCAGGCGCAGCAGGTTGTACTCGGAATAATTGGCGATCCGCCTAAAGCGCCAGGGAACGGATTTGGCATCCGCGAGAACGCCAAAGAATTTTGCATCGCCGAGATGGCCGGAGGTTTTGATCCTGTCGATGAAAAATTCACGAGGTGCCAGCGCCAGGCGGCGGAGTGTGTGATAGCTACGGATCG
>JAJYFX010000180.1 GCA_021785315.1 Actinomycetes bacterium
GATCGTCAAAGGTCCAACGTGGAAAACTACGGGAATTGGCCGCATTTATAATTCCTTGTTTTTGAGATATTGCATTTGCTCAGCTAACATTCTATAGGCCGATCCACCGAGTTAAGTATCGGTGCAAAGTGTGCGAATGCGCAGATGCTTCTGCAGCCTTAGGTAAGCAGGCGTCGAGCTTTCGGTGTCTGGTTAAAAGTCATTGTTGTCTATCTGTAAGGTTGGTCAATGGACTCAACGTCAATATTTCGCCTTGATGGGAAGGTGGCTATTGTCACCGGTGCCTCGTCAGGGATCGGAGCACACTTGGCGCACGTGTTAGCTAACGCTGGTGCCCAAGTTGTTCTGGCTGCTCGTCGCCAAGATAAGTTAGATTCTGTAGTTTCTGAAATCGGTCCAGCTGCCTCTGGGTTTCAGTGTGATGTGACCAAGGACTCAGACTTGCAAGCTCTCGTCGATTTCGCTGTAAATAAATTTAATCGGATAGACATTTGTATCAATAATGCTGGAACGAGTGATCCTGAACCAGCCGAAAAGGAATCTCCCGAAAAGTTCAGATCTATCATGGCAATCAACCTGGAAAGCGTATTCGTTCTCTCGCAACTGGTTGGTCGGGTGATGTTGGATGCTGGCGAAGGGTCCATTGTCAACATTTCATCAATCGCTGGTTTGCTTGCCTCCGGCCAGATACCTCAGGCGTCATATGCTGCGTCAAAAGCAGCTGTCGTTAATCTCACCCGGGAACTAGCGGCGCAATGGGCTCGCCGAGGAGTGAGAGTCAACGCCATAGCACCCGGCTGGTTCCCGACGGAGCTGACTCACGATATGTTCGGTGATCCCCATGGTCAGGAATTTATACGCAAGAGGTGCCCCATGGGCAGGACTGGTGAACTGGGAGAACTGGATGGTGCTCTGCTGCTGCTCGCTTCTAAGGCGGGAAGCTATATCACCGGCGAAACGATAGTGATAGATGGCGGATGGACAATCATTTAGGAGTCCGTCACTTGGGAAAATGCTGGCGATAGTCAGAAAGTCAGAATGATCTTGCCCATTTTCCCAGGCTTGGTAAACATTTCATATGCCTGGCGTACCTCAGAGAAAGGATAAGTCGCTGCTATCGTTACCGGTAATTTATCCGGTCCGAAGAGCGGCAGAACGTGTGTCATCATCTCCTGAATGAGTGACGCCTTGGCATGGGTAGAGCGTGCTCTTAGAGTGGATCCAAAAATCCTGGCTCGTTTTGCCATAAGGATCCTGAGATCGATTTCGCTTTTGGCTCCCGAACTTATCCCAATAACTGAAATCCGCCCCTCCGTGGCTAAATTGGCCAGGTTGGCTTGCATGTTTGGGGCTCCTACGAGTTCCAATATTACGTTATATGGTCCATAGCGTTCTGAGTCGGAAGGAACAATTGGCACAGCACCAAGTTGTCTGAGGATGTCATGGTGTTCGAGGTGCCTTGCGGACGCGATTACCTGTGCATTCATGGCTAGACCCAGCGCTATAGCGCTAAGTCCAACACCGCCGGCTGCACCATTAATTAGCAGTTTATCCGACCACTGGAGGTTGGCCTGGCGCACGAGCGCGTCATATGCGGTGAAATAGGTCTCGCAAAATCCTCCAGCGCTGATTAGATCCATCTCTTTTGGCACGGGGATCGCGTTCGTGTAATGGATTTTGCAGAGTTCGGCCTGTGCGGCGCCGCCAACGACGCCCATAACAGAGTCGCCAATGTTGAATCCAGAAACCTGATCACCCATTTCCTTAATTATTCCGGCTAGCTCCAGGCCAGGAATATATTGCGGAATACCTGGCGGTGCTGGATAGAGTCCGTTTTTCTGCAACACATCGGCGGCATTGAGCCCGGCCGCCTTGACTTCGACCAATAGTTCCTCTGATCCGCAAATCGGATCTGGAGCTTCGCCGACTTGAACTTGTTTGTCAACAATAGTTACCGCTCGCATATCACCCTCCATTGCTTTGCACAATAGGCAGTCTATTTAGCGATTGCGGTATAGGCGAGTTCTAGGGTCTTCCAGCACCCACAGGGACTCCGTCCCAATACATTCCCGAGACCTCTACGGGTGAGGCTTCATTAAGCGCCTGGATTACCTGACCACCGCCGATATAAATTGCCACGTGACTAATGGGTGAGTAGTAGAAAATCAGGTCGCCTGGCTGTAGTGCGGAAAGTGAGACCCTCGTGGTGTCATTGTACTGCGCTGCTGCAGAATGGGGCAGGTAGATTCCCGCCTTTGCGTACACGAATGCGGTCAGCCCCGAACAGTCGAATACGTTCGGACCTGCACCACCGAATACGTAGGGTTTGCCGAGTTCCTGGCGGGCCCATGAGAGCGCCGTGGCTATTTGGCCAGAACTGAGGCCTGGAGTGGAACCGCCAGAACTGAGGCCTGGAGAGGAACGGCCAGATCCTGAACCCGATGATATTGGGGAGGACGCCCCGGATGCGGGAAAACTGAAGGTTACTTCCCGGGCCCTTGCGGCTGCAGCAGCGGCAGCCTGTTGAGCCTGAAGCTCCTGTTGCTGCTTAACCAGTGTGGCGATTGTGGAATTTACGGAATTAAGCTGTGCCGTTTCCTGATTTACCGCTACTTGAGCAGCATCTTTGGCGCTGCTGACTTGATGAACCATGGCGACTGCCTGCGTTTGCAGAGTCTTAAGTGAACTTTGCTGTATTTTCAAATTCTGAGTGGTCTCTTGATATGAAGCCACTAGGTCCGTTTGCGAATTTGTAACAGTATTCAGGTACTCTTGGCGGACCGAGGCCTCTGTAGGGCTCTCGCTCAGAAGCGCCGAAAATTCAGGCAAGTTTCCGCCGGTTATGTAAGCGTTGATCGCTTCCTGTGAGAGTTGAGACTTGATTGCAACGATTTGCGCTTGAGTTTGCGAGATTTGAGTTTGCTGGGTACTGACTTGTTGGTTGATTTTCGTCAGAGAGAGTTGCGCTTGGTCATAGCGTTCCGCTAAGGCTGAAACTTGTCCCCCGAGATAATTCAACCTTGCCGTTATTGTTGCCGCCTGCGCTTGCTCTTCTGCAATAGTTTGGGCGCTGGCCACTCCTCCAGTTGGAAGAAGCTGAGCAAAGGAGGCTGCCCCTATCATTAGAAAGGCCAGTGTGGTTTTTCTTTTTGGCGAAGTTGTCCGTTTCAACTTCACTTTTGAGATCATCCAAAATGGTTTCACGACGTTCAAGAATCTAGTCCGGGAAGCCAGGCCTACGCTTGCTATTTGGAAACTTAATTTGACGGCGGGGCGAACGCGCAGGTGATGAGGGATAAATTTAAGCGGTATGAAAAGTCACGGATTTGACGAAATTGAGAATAATCCTTGGAATAGTTTTGAATGTCGGTGTTGTGAATGTCGGTGGAAGTGAATTTAATTAGCTAGTTGTTTTAATTTTGACTAGTTTTGTTTCTTTGGGTTGCGGATTGTTGAGAGGTGAGATAACAGATGTCTCAAAGTGAAGAATTTCGAATCGAGCATGACTCGATGGGAGAGGTTCGAGTTCCCAGCACTGCCAAATGGCAGGCTCAGACACAAAGGGCTGTGGAGAACTTCCCGATTTCAGGTTTGCGAATAAGCAGGTCACTGATTTGGGCCTTGGCCACTATCAAAGGCGCCGCCGCGAAGCAGAACGCGAACCTCGGAGTCATCGACCCCAAGGTTGCAGATGCGATATATTCTGCGGCAGTCCGCGTGGCGGATGGAGACTATGACGATCATTTCCCCGTCGATGTGTATCAGACGGGATCCGGGACTTCATCGAATATGAACATGAACGAAGTGCTTTCGACCTTGGCCGGTGAAACGCTAGGCCAAATGGTCAAGCCAAATGATGACACTAATGCGTCTCAGTCATCGAACGACGTTTTCCCCTCAGCAATTCATCTTGCCGCAACGAGTTTGCTAAAAAATACGCTCATACCAGCCCTGAATAATCTAGCGGAAGCCTTGTCGGCCAAAAGTGATGAGTTCAGTGACGTGGTAAAGTCTGGACGAACGCACTTGATGGATGCCACTCCAGTAACCTTGGGTCAAGAATTTTCGGGATACGCCTCCCAGGTCAAATACGGGGTAGAGAGAGTCAACTCGATCCTTGCCCGCGTGGGGGAATTGCCACTTGGAGGTACTGCGGTGGGCACCGGGATAAACGCTCCGGCTGAATTTGCCCGAGGTACCATTGAGATTCTGGTTTCTTCGACCGGCCTCCCGTTGTCGGAAGCACGAGACCACTTTGAGGCTCAGAGCGCCAGAGACGCACTTGTTGAAGCTTCCGGAGTCATGCGCACCATAGCCGTTTCTTTTTACAAGATTGCAAATGATTTGAGATGGATGTCTTCGGGCCCCCGCTGCGGATTGGGCGAGATTCACCTGCCTGATCTCCAGCCTGGATCTTCAATCATGCCCGGGAAGGTCAATCCTGTCGTCCCAGAGGCGGTTTGTCAGGTCGTCGCCCAGGTGATAGGGAATGATGCGGCGGTAGCTTTTGGTGGATCTGCCGGAAATCTGGAGCTGAACGTGATGCTTCCAGTGATCGCGAGAAACCTCATAGAGTCGATCTCACTGTTGGCTTCAGTGGCCAATGCGCTAGCTGACAAGTGTATATCTGGTATTGAGGCGGATCGCGAAAGGTGCCTCAGTTACGCATTGTCCAGCCCTTCGATCGGCACAGCCCTGAATCCTTACATTGGATACGAGGCAGCCGCGAAGGTGATCAAGAAATCTCTAAAGGAGAAGAAGGATCTCCGAGCTGTGGTGCTTGAGGAGGGACTCCTGAGTCCGGAAGAAGCGGACAGGGCACTCGACGTGATGGCTATGACAAAGGGCGGAATTCTCAAATAGCCGTTGCCGCTGAGTAATCTATAGCGATCATCAAGCGACGTCCCCTTGCGGGTAGCGTTCTTTGACTTCTTCCAGTTGTCCAGCGCTTTTGCAAGATCAGCGATACCCGAGTCGTAAGCCTCCTTGGAATTAGCGGCCCACCATGGAGCGACATCATCCTTGGTCTGATTCCAACTCTTT
Organism: Actinomycetes bacterium; assembly: GCA_021785315.1. The sequence continues at coordinate 5,044 of JAJYFX010000180.1, forward strand.
CGTAATGCAGGGAGTGTCCAGGGGACGGATATGTGGTTGGGATCTTCAAACTTGGCATC